>JAEWOA010000231.1 GCA_023461115.1 Actinomycetes bacterium | reverse complement strand
GGCGCGGGCCTGCCGCTCTCGGTGCGCCGCGCGCTGCCCCAGTCGCGCCGCGCGCCGGGCGGCCCGCGCGCTCGTCGGGCGTGGGGCGGGGGCGGCGGTGGTCATGAGGGCCTCCTGGCCAGGCTGGATGCGTCGACGACACCCTGGCGGCCTCGCCCGACCGCAGGCATCGGGCAGCACCCTGAGAAGCTCCCGGACGCGATCGGGCCCGACCCTGTGCCCGACCCTGGGCCCGACCCTGAGCACGGCTCGGCGCGCGGGCCGGCCTCGTCGGCGCCGGTGCTCCAGTGTGATCCGGACCTCGTCGGGGCCGGACGGCGCTTACCTGCGTCGGCGGTAGAGTGACGATGCGCACGGATCCGGCGCCCGCCCAGCGGGCAGACCCCGCGAGGAGCACCCACAGGTGACGTTTCCCCGCCCAGCCGCAGTCGTCGTCCTCGCCGCTGGTGAAGGAACGCGGATGCGCTCGGCAACCCCCAAGGTCCTGCACACCATCGGCGGGCGGAGCATGGTGGGCCACGCGCTCGCCACGGCCCGCGCGCTTGATCCCGGCCGTGTGGTCGTCGTCATCCGGCATGAGCGCGAGCGGGTCGCCGCGCACATCCTGGAGCTCGACCCGCAGGCGGTGCTGGCCGACCAGGACGACATCCCCGGCACCGGCCGCGCGGTCCAGGTCGCGATGACCGCGCTGGACGCGGCCGCGCAGGCCGACTTCGCCGCAGCGCAGGAGGGCCCGGGCGCGCCGGGGTCCGCGGCCGCCGCGGTGACGGACGGCGCGATCGTCGTCATCGCGGGCGACGTGCCGCTGCTGGACGCCGGCACGCTGGGCGAGCTGCTCGCGGCGCACCACGCGGACGGCAACGCCGTCACGGTGCTCACCACCGAGGTGGAGGACGCCACGGGCTACGGCCGGATCCTGCGCGAGCCCGGCACAGGTGACGTGCTGGGGATCGTGGAGCACAAGGACGCGTCCGAGGAGCAGCGGGCGATCCGTGAGATCAACTCCTCGATCTACGTGTTCGACTCCGGCGTGCTGCGCGGCGCGCTCGGCCGCTTGGGCCGCGACAACGCGCAGGGCGAGGTGTACCTGACGGACGTGCTGGCGATCGCGCGCGCCGACGGCGGGCACGTGCGGGCACTGCTGTCCGACGACCCGTTCGTCGTCGAAGGCGTCAACGACCGCGCGCAGCTCGCGGTGCTGCGCGCCGAGCTGAACCGCCGCCTGCTCGACGAGTGGATGCGCGACGGCGTGACCGTCGTCGACCCCGCGACGACGTGGGTGGACGTGGACGTCGAGCTCGAGCGCGACGTCACGCTCCTGCCGGGCACGCAGCTGCACGGCGCGACCGTGGTCCGCGAGGGCGCGACGGTGGGCCCTGACTGCACGCTCACCGACGTGGAGGTGGGGGCTGGCGCGACCGTGGTCCGGACGCACGGGTCGCTCGCCGTCATCGGCGAGGGCGCGACGGTGGGGCCGTTCGCCTACCTGCGGCCCGGCACCGTGCTGGGGCGCAAGGGCAAGATCGGCACCTTCGTCGAGACGAAGAACGCGCAGATCGGCGACGGCTCCAAGGTGCCGCACCTGTCCTACATCGGCGACGCGACGATCGGCGAGCACTCCAACGTGGGCGCCGCGTCCGTCACGGTCAACTACGACGGCGTCCACAAGCACCGCACGGTGATCGGCTCGCACGCGCGGACCGGCGCGGACAACATGTTCGTCGCGCCCGTCACGGTGGGAGACGGCGCGTACACCGGCGCCGGCACGGTCGTGCGCCGCGACGTGCCCCCGGGCGCGCTCGGCGTGAGCGCGGGCTCGCAGCGCAACATCGACGGCTGGGTGCAGCGTTCGCGGCCCGGCACAGCGGCGGCGAAGGCGGCCGCGGCCGCCAACCCCGCGGGCGACGACGGACTGTCGCCGCAGGCCCGCGCCGAGCTGTCCCGCGCCGCGACCGCGGCCCGCGGCATCCCGGTGACGCCCCCGCCGGCGCTGCCGGACCAGCCCGCCGAGCTCCCCGAGCCCCCCAGCACCACCGGCCAGCCCGCCGGCGACGACAAGAAGGACGCGTGATGACCGGGATCGTCACCCACGACGGCGAGAAGCGACTGGTCCTGGTCTCGGGCCGCGCGCACCAGGAGCTCGCGGAGGCCGTGGCCACCGAGCTCGGCATCGAGCTCGTGCCCACCTCGGCCTACGACTTCGCGAACGGCGAGATCTACACGCGGTTCAGTGAGTCGGTGCGCGGCTCGGACGCGTTCGTGCTGCAGTCGCACGCGTCGCCCGTGATCAACAAGTGGATCATGGAGCAGCTGCTCATGGTCGACGCGCTCAAGCGCGCCTCGGCCAAGACCATCACGGTCGTCGCGCCGTTCTACGGCTATGCGCGCCAGGACAAGAAGAGCCGCGGGCGCGAGCCGATCTCGGCCCGCCTGCTGGCGGACCTGTTCAAGACCGCGGGCGCGGACCGCATCATGTCCGTCGACCTGCACACCGCGCAGATCCAGGGCTTCTTCGACGGCCCGGTGGACCACCTGTGGGCCATGCCGATCCTCGTCGACTACGTGCGCAGCCGCGTGGACCTGACGAACGTCACGGTCGTCTCGCCCGACGCAGGCCGCATCCGCGTGGCCGAGCAGTGGGCGCAGAAGCTGGGCGGCGGGCCGCTCGCGTTCGTGCACAAGACGCGGGACGTGCGCAGCGCCAACAAGGCCGTGGCCAACCGCGTCGTCGGCGACGTCGAGGGCCGCTCGTGCGTGCTCGTCGACGACCTGATCGACACCGCGGGCACCATCTCCGAGGCCGTGCGCGTGCTCAAGGAGGCCGGCGCCAAGGACGTGATCGTCGCCGCGACCCACGGCATCCTCTCGGAGCCGGCCGTCGAGCGGCTGCAGAGCTGCGGCGTGCGTGAGGTGGTGATCACCGACACGTTGCCGATCGAGGACGACAAGCGCTTCGAGCAGCTCACCGTGCTGTCGATCGCGCCGCTGATCGCGCGCGCGATCCGCGAGATCTTCGACGACGGCTCGGTGACCAGCCTGTTCGACGGCAACGCCTGACCCGACCCCCCGCGAGCGCGCAGCCTCGTCCGTCGCCGCGGACCGGGCTGCGCGCTCGCGGCGCATTTCGGGTCTTGCGGGTCAGCGGGTAGGATTCCCAGGTTGCCTCGGCGAGGGACGACGGATGGTCATCAGGCCACACCGGGTCCGTGATCGACAGGGTGTGTGCCTCCGCGTGCCCGTCCTGCGTCCCGCGTCGAGGCCACCGCACCCGCTCCTCGCTTCCGAGGCGCCACCGCGGCCACGTGCCGCCACCTGCCTTGCCGTCCGTCCGAATCACGCGCCCGCAGTCCTGCCGGGCGCCCACTCTTCTTCAGGAGTCGATGTGTCCGAGGTCAAGCTCGCCGCCACCGCCCGCACCGAGTTCGGCAAGGGCGCCGCGCGCCGCCTGCGCCGCGCCGGCCAGATCCCCGCCGTCCTGTACGGGCACGGCTCGGAGCCGCTGCACGTCGCCCTCCCGGGCCACGACACGATGCTCGCGCTCAAGCACGCCAACGCGCTCTTCTCGATCGAGCTCGACGGCAAGGCGACCCTCGCGATCACCAAGGACGTGCAGCGCGACTACGTCAAGAACGTCATCGAGCACGTCGACCTGCTCATCGTGAAGAAGGGCGAGAAGGTCGCCGTCGAGGTGCCCGTGCACGTCGTCGGTGAGTCCTTCTCCGGCACCATCCACATCGTCGAGACCCAGACGCTCGCGCTCGAGGCCGAGGCGACGCACCTGCCCGAGCAGGTCGACGTGGACATCGAGGGCGCCCAGGCCGGCACCATCATCCACGCGGGCCAGATCACGCTCCCCAAGGGCGCGACCCTGGTCACGGACCCCGAGGCGATCATCGTCACGGTCAGCACCCCGCAGGTCTCGGCTGAGGACCTCGGCGAGGAGACGGCCGCCGCCGCCCCGGCCGACGAGGCCTGAGCAACCCCAGCCTGACGCCGGCGCCCGGTACCGTCCTGTGCGGTGCCGGGCGCCGGCATATCCACGCTGAAGGCCCCACGGAGAGGACGCGCACGTGAGCGAGGGACCCTGGCTGATCGTCGGCCTCGGCAACCCCGGGCCGCAGTACGCGGGCAACCGGCACAACGTCGGGCACATGGTGCTGGACGAGCTCGCGCGCCGCGCGGGCGTGTCCTGGGGCTCGCGCGTCGGCGGCCTGCTGTCCAAGCGCCCCCAGGCCGCGGTGGCCGAGGCGCGCCTGGGCGTGCTCCCCGGCGGCGCACCCGGCCCGCGCGTGATCCTGGCCAAGCCGACCACCTACATGAACGTCTCCGGCGGGCCCGTCTCGACGCTCGCGCGGTACTACGACGTCCCCGCCGAGCGCGTGGTCATGGTGCACGACGAGCTCGACATCCCGTTCGCCGACGTCCGGCTGAAGCGCGGCGGCGGCGAGGGCGGGCACAACGGCCTGCGGGACACGACGAAGGCGCTGGGCACCAAGGAGTACGTGCGCGTACGCGTCGGGATCGGCCGCCCGCCCGGCCGCATGGACCCTGCCGACTTCGTCCTCAAGGACTTCGGCGCCGCCGAGCGCAAAGAGCTGCCGCTCCTGCTCGACGACGCCGCCGACGCCGTGGAGCTCGTGGTCACCGCGGGCCTGGAGGCCGCGCAGCAGAAGTTCCACAGCAAGCCCTGAGGCTCAGCCCCTCGTGCGGCCGACCGTGCCGCCGTCGGACCACGCGTTGTCCCGCATCTCGAACAGCCACTCGCTCGGCGCGATCACCGCGCAGTCCTTGACGCGCTGGCCGCGGCCGAACGTGTTGTCGGCGATGGTCAGCCCGGGCGAGTCGGCGGCGCGCTTGATGTTGATCGAGCACGCCCCGCCGTCGATGAAGTTCCCGCTGACCTTGAGTGCCGCGATCGCCCCGCTGTCCTGAGTGAGCATGAGCGCCGCGTTGTTGGCGCCGGAGATCGCGTTGTCGGCGATCGTGATGTTGCGGCCCCGCTGGATCTGGATCGAGTCCGCATGGCTCGGGTTGCCGCCCCAGTTCGGGTCCTGCGCGAACACCGAGTTGTCGTGCAGCCAGGACCGCTGGACCACCACGTTGTCGCCGTGGATGTGCACGGGGTCGACGACGTTCGCGATCTCGACGCGCCGCAGGGTGAAGTTCCAGCCCTTCACGCCGTCGACGTTCGGGCTCCGCGTCTGGGCCACGAGCGTCGAGTCCTCGACGACGGCCGAGTATGCGTCGCCCTGCACGCGCAGCAGGTCGGTCGACTGCGGGACGGCCGTGCCGCGGATGAAGCTGTTGCGGATGACGACGTTCTTGGCCTGTACCTTGACGTAGCCGCGGATGTCCCAGCCGTCGATCACGGTGTTGTCCGTGGTGATCGTCAGGTTGCCGTCGTGCACGGTCGTGCGCGTGCCCGCGGGGACGCCCGTGGTCTGTGGGCCTGGCGCGGCGTCGGTGGTCGGCTCGAGCGTGGGTGGGGCCGTGGGTGCGGCCGTGGGGGTCGGCGTCGGGGTCGGGGCGCTCGTCGGGGCGGGCGTCGGGGCGGGCGTCGTCGTCGGACGCGGCGCAGGAGCGGGCTTCGGCGTGAGGTCGCCGGCGACCAGGCTGTCGAAGCGGAACGTCACAGCGCCGTTGGCCACCCGCCGCGCGAGCGACGCCGAGACGCCCATCGGCCCGCGGACCTGCAGCCGGGCTGCCGCGTTGGTCGTGGCCGCCTGCCACGTCTTGGGCTCGGGCTTGCCGACCGGCCACATCTTGACGCGCACGGTCGTGGGCTTGGAGCCCGTGACCTGGACGCGGACGTACACGCGCGCTCCGGCCTTCGCGAACGTGCCGCGGACCGGGACCGCCCGTCCGGCCGTGGACCCCGCGAGCGTCGCGATCGTCGGGACCGTGCCCGCGCGCACGGTCACGCGGGCGCCGTAGTCGAGCCCGCCGACGCGGCGCCCGGAGACGGTGAGGACCGCGGCGCCGCCGCGGGGCAGCTTGTTGGCGGAGACCGCGACGCGCATGTCCCGGTACAGCGTCGCGGTGCCGCTGAGCGGGACTGCCCGCGTCTTGCCCTTGGCCAGCGCGACGACAGTGGCCTTCGGCGCGGCCGTGGACGAGCTCGCGGCGAGCGGCACGCTCGCGCCGACGAGCCCCAGGACCAGCAGGAGGGCGAGCACGGCACGGTGCGTGGTGGGGCGCTGCGCGTGGGCGCGGTGTGGGGACATGTCGTGGCTCCCGAGGGCTTGGCGTCACCAAGACCTCGGAAGGAACCGCCGCATCCTTGAGCGGCGGGCGCGACGAAAGTGCCCCACAGCGCGCAAGCGCGCCGCAATCCGACATGTGCCTGATCGTCAGCCATGTCTGATCAGGGCGGACAGACGCCACCGGTGACCACGAGTGAGCGACGTCACATCGGGCGGAGGATCAGCCCTTGCTCACCGAGACGACGGCGCCGTCGGTGAAGGTGTTGCCGGACAGCAGCGGCACGGTGGTGAGCGGCGCGAGGATCGCGCAGTTCTTGACCCGGGTGGTGCGGCCGAACACGTTGTCCCGGAACACGAGCCCCTGCATCGGGCCGCGGCCCTGCTCGGCGATGTTCACCGAGCACCCGCCACCGTCGATCCAGTTGCCCGTGAACGCGGCGTCGGAGATCGGCCCGAGGCCCGGCGAGAACATCACGGCGGCGTTGTAGGCGCCGCTGATGTTGTTGCCGACGAACCGCAGGTTGGAGCCCTTCTGGATCTGGATGCTGTCGTCGTGCGAGCCGTTCGTCTGGTCGGGCACGGAGGTGTAGTGCAGGTTGTCGTGCAGCCAGGAGGCCTCGATGCGCACGTTGTCGCCCAGCACCCGCACGCTGTCGGTGACGTTGTGGATGTCGACCCGGCGCAGCGTCATGTTGTACCCGCGGACCCCGTCGATCCAGTACGACGGCGTGCCGGCGAACACCTCGGTGTCCTCGACGAGCAGGTGCCCGGCGCCGGAGTTCCGGATCAGGCCCTTGCTGGACGTGACGCCGTAGCCCCGCACGATCGAGTTGCGGACCACGACGTTGGCGGCCCGGACGTCGACGAAGCCGCGGATGTCGAGCCCGTCGACGACCGTGCCGTCCTGCGTGATCGTGAGGTCGCCGTTGTGGACGGTCAGCTTGGTGCCGGCAGGGACGCCCGTGTTGGCGGGCCCCGGCTTGCCGCCCGGGCGCGGCGCCGTGTCCTTGGGCGGCGCGGTCGTGGGGGAGGGCTCCGCTGTGGGTTTGGCGGTCGGCGACGGTGAGGCGGTGGGCTTGGGTGTCGCCGACGGGCTCGCCGTGGGCTTCGGCGTCGGGGTCGGGGTCGGGGACGCGCTGGTGGGCGGCGCGGTGGTGGGGCTCGCGCTCGGCGCGGTTCCGATCACCCAGCCGGTGACCTCGGGGGTGAGGCGCACGCTCGCCGCGGAGTTCAGCACCGTGATCGTCTCGGGCTCCGCGGGGTCGAGCGGGACGATGGCGTCGCCGTAGGCCACGGCGTCCGGCGACGCGGTGAGCAGCGCGGTCTGGCGGCAGTCCGCGGTGGGCTCCGCGCCAGGGCACAGGGAGACGACGGTCGGGCGCCAGGCGCCGGTCGCCCGCACGCGCAGCTGCACGGCGATCGCGTCCGCCGGAGGGTCGAGCGAGAGCGTCGCGGTGCCGCCGGGGCGCACGACGAAGCTGGTGAGCGCCTCGGTCGTCGGGCTCACCAGGCCGCCGTCCATGCTCGCGTCCCGGCGCAGGTAGAACCCGTCGACGTCGAGTGAGAGCGTGACGTCGCCGCCCAGGTTGAAGAGCTGGAGCGCGCCGCCGGGGCCCAGGGGCACGACGCCCGCGGCCTGCCGGGCGAGGCCCTGGTTCGGGTTCACGAAGGTGGTGCCATTGCACACGCTCGAGCTGCCGGCAGCGCACGCCGCGACGTTGGTCGAGGTGGCGCCCTCGGCCGTGGTCGCCCGGAGCGAGACCGCGGTCGCGCCCGGCGGCACGTCGGGGATCGTGACGGTCGTCGTGCCCCGCCCGCTGAGCGTGACGGTGGCGACGCGCCGGGGGTCGAGCGGCTGGAAGCGGGAGTCGACGGCCGCGGAGGACACGCTGGCGTCGATCGTGTAGCCGACCAGGTCCACCCAGACGCGCGTCGCGGCCGACGAGGAGAGGGTCACCGCCGCGGGCGCGGTGCGCACCGGAACCGTGAGCGTGCTCGTCGTGTGGCCGGTGCCCGTGGCGAAGTCCGCGGACGAGTCGCAGCCCGCGGACTCGCCGGGGCACGCGCTCAGGATGGCCGCGCCGGCCACCGGGAGCGCGGTGACGCGCAGCGCGACGTGCGTGGCGCCGGCCGGCGGCGCGGGCAGCGGGATCGTGGCCGAGCCGCGCGCGGCGAGGTCCGTGCCCTTGAGGACGCGGACCGCGTCGACCGGCCGGTACAGCGGGATCGACGCCGAGCGGGCCTCGGCCGCGACGAGCAGGACGGCGACGAGCGCGACGGCGAGCGTGAGCGCGACGAGGGCGGTGAGTCGGCGGGGACGGATGGGGAGAGCGGCGGTCGCGCTCGGTTGGCCTGGCGTGGCGTGTCTGCCTCGCACTGGGCACCTCCGGGGGCATCGGGGACGCGGGTCAAGCTGGCTCGGGTACCTGATCGGTGTGAACCGGACCGCAGGGAGGAATCCTGACGAATCGTGCGGCGAGCCTAATGAAGTTCACCCGCCCGGCCGAATGCCGAGCGGCTGGCCAGCGCTGTGACCTTCTCGTGACCTTCGCTGACCTGCGGTGTCACCGCCTCGAAACATGTCCAGGATGTGAGACCAATCGGGGTCTGGCGACTCAGGCGCGCAGGCGCAGCGCAGTCTTCACCGCCTTGCCCGGCAGGTCGCGCACGCGTTGGAGCGCGGCGTCACGGCGGTGCCGAGCCTGGAGCCCACGCAGCAGCGCGACCCCGGCGGCCTCGTCGTCGACGAGCCCTCGCGCCGCCCAGAACTGCGCGAGCAGCGCGACTGCGTCGTCGTCGAGGCGGGGGATCGCGCGCCGGTGCACCCCGAACACGGGGGCGCCCGCGGCCTCGTCGATCGCGGCGCGGACGCCGGCGGCAGTCGCCCGGCCCGGCCACACCATCGGATTCGGCTGGTCGACCAGGTCCATCACCGCGTCGAGCGAGCCGTCGCGCCGCAGCACCCAGCCGGAGTACAGGAAGAACTCGGTCAGCCCGCGCGCGATGAACTCGCGCGCGAACGGCCGCCCGGCGCGTGCCTCGACGTCCGCCGTCATCGCGAGCACCGTGTCCCGGTCCAGCGTGAACGGCGTGACGGTCGCGGAGAACCGCGGCACGAGCGGCGCAGGGTCGAGGCCGAGGTAGGCGCACACCAGCTCGAGCTTGGGCCGCAGGTTGTGCGTCGTGTACGCGGTGGCCCGCACGCGCGCACGCCCGTCGTCGCCCACGAAGTAGCGCGCCGCGGGCGCGGCCACGAAGTGGTTCTTGGCGTCGAGCGCGACGTAGTGCGGCGTCAGGACGCGCGCGGCCACCGCGAGCTTGAGCACCTGTTGGCTGCTCCAGCCCGGCGCCGGCGGCATCGCGCACACGTCTCGCGGGCGCAGGATCTCGACGTGCGGCGCGTGGGCGCCGTAGGCCGCGAGGAGCGCCGGCTGGTCGCGCAGACCACGGCGGGTGTTGTCGAGCACGACGACGTCGTCGCCGGGCGGCACGTGCCGTGCGAGCGAACGGGCCTGCAACAGCAGCAACGGGACCTCGGCCTCGAACACGGGCGTCACGTACGTCACTGCCACGGGCGTCCCTCTCGTCGGGTCGTCGCGAGCCTAGGGCGCCCACAAAGCCGACAAGCCCGCCCTCAGGGGTGATCCCTGAGGGCGGGCTCGGCGTGAGGCCGGTGGGCCGGGACGCCGTGCGGCGTCAGCCCTTCTTGACGACGATCGACGCGCCGTCCGGGTGGACGTTGTTGGTGATCGTCGAGACCGAGGTGGTGGTCATCGGCGAGATCATCGAGCAGGTCTTGCGGCTGTCGCGGCCGAAGACGTTGTCGCGGACCGTCAGGCCCTGGATCGCGCCCTTCTTCTTCTCCGAGATGTTGATGGTGCACGCGCCGCCGCCGAGGTAGTTGTCCTCGATGGTGAGGTTCGAGACCAGGCCCGAGTCCTGCGTGACCTGGATCGCGGCGTTGTAGGAGCCGTCGATGCTGTTGCCGCGGACCGTGATGTTGTTGCCCTTGACGATCTGCAGGTTGTCGTCGTGCGAGCCGTCGGAGTGGCTCGGGTCGTTCGAGTAGTGCAGCGTGTCGTGCAGCCACGAGGCCTCGAGCAGCTTGGTGTCGCCGTAGAAGTGCGCGGTGTCGATGACGTCGTGGATGTTCAGGCGGCGCGCCTCGATCGGGCCGGCGCCACGCAGGCCGTCGACGAACCAGTTGGGCGTCGCGTTGTAGAGCTCGGTGTCCTCGATCGTCAGCGAGCCGGTCGACTCGACCACGACGAGCCCGCGCGCCTTGGTGGTCTGCTGGCCACGCACGACGGTGTTGCGGATCACGACGTCCTTGGCCTTGACCGTGACGAAGCCGCGGATGTCCATGCCGTCGACGACGGTGCCGGCCTTGGTGATCGTCAGGTCGCCGTTGTGGACGGTGAGGTGCGTGCCGCGCGGGACGCCGGTCGTGCTGGCGTCGGGCGTGTAGGTGCCGGGCTCGAGGATCGTGCGGCTCAGCTCACGGGCCGTGCTCGTCGGGCCCGCCCACACGTCGGAGACGCTCTCGACGGCGCCCGCGCCGGTCAGCGGCTGCGAGTAGGTGACGAAGCTGACGCCGCCACCAGTCTGGAGCGCTGCGGTCGAGTCGGTCGCCGTGACGGTCCAGTCGGCCGGCTCGGCGGTGCCGGCGGCCCAGATCTTGGCGTTGATCGTCGTGGTGCCCGAGCCGACGGCCTGGACGCGGACCTGCAGGTCCTGCCCGGCCTTGAGCTTGAGGCTGGTCGAGCCGGTGCCGATCGTCTTGGCGCCCGAGTTGAGGCGCAGGATCGAGGGCGTCAGGGTGCCGTCGGGCGCGACCTTCACCTTGAGGCGGTAGCCGTTGGTGGCGTCGGTGGCGCGGGGCGAGGCGTACAGGTCGACGGTGCCGCCGACCGGGAGGGCCTTGAGGGACAGGCGCGCCTGCAGCTCGGTGTCGGTCGACGAGCCGGGCAGGTAGGACGTGTAGTTGCCGCCGGCGGCGGGAAGCGTCATGGTCGCGGCGCCGTTGGTCGTCGCGAAGGCCGAGGCGGCGCCGGCGTGCTGCCAGGCGCCCGTGCTCGCGGAGCCCCACGCGCCGGTGGAGGTGCGGCCGAACGCGTCGTACACGTCGGGCTGGGTGGAGAGGGCCTCGGACATCGCCTCGGACGTCGTCGCGGAGCTCCAGGCAGAGGCGGACGTGGCGCCGGTGGCGGCGACGACGAGCGCGATCGTCGCGGAGCAGCCCAGCGTGATCAGGCGGCGGACGGTGCGGGGCTTGCTGGTCGTGGTCGACATGGATTCTCCTCATCGGTGTCGTCGCCGCGTCGGACTTTCGGGGGGTCCGATCTGGGGGCTGGAGCCCGCGGTTGCGGCGTCGATAACGACATTACGCATGCATGTATACGCACACACGAGACAAAGGTCCCATGAATCGCGACGAGCTTCGGAGAGGCGGCCGGGACCGCTCGGGAGGGTGACGTCCGGCCTGGAAACGGGTGAAATCGGATAACTCCACCTAGAACGGGACGTACGCCGCAGTAGCCTCGCGGTACTTGCCAGGTGACAGGGGGCGGGACCAGGGGAGGAGACGGGATGACGCTCACAGCCGATCGCGGCGGACACGGGCTCTTCGACGACGAGTTCGACCGCCGAGCGACTGCGCGAGAGCCGCGCCGCTCGTGGGCCTCCGCAAACCCCTTCGTCGCCCGCGAGACCCCGTTCAACCGCCCCGCCGTGCAGTCCGGCCGGTGGCTGGTCCGCTCCAAGCGCTACCGCGCGCTGCTCGCCACCACCGACGCGCTCTCGGCCGGCTTGGTCGCCGCGCTGCTGCTGTTCCCCCGCCTCGGCGTGGACGCGGTCTCGATCGGCTCGGTGCTGGGCGCTTGCCTCGCGTTCCCCATCTGCGTCGGCGCCGCGCGCGGCTACGACTCCCGCCGCATCGGCGTGGGCGCCGAGGAGTTCCAGTCGGTCGCCGCGGGCGCGGGACTCGTCGCCGCGTTCGTCGTCATCGCCGCATTCACCGCCAACGCGAGCCCGCCGCGCATCACCGTGTTCGTCGGCGTCCCGGCGATGGCGGTCATCGCCGGGCTCGCGCGGTACGTGAGCCGCAAGCACCTGCACCACCGCCGCGAACGCGGGCTGGACATGCGCCGGACGCTCGTCATCGGGTCCCCCGTCGGCGCCGCGCGCGCGTCGTACGAGCTGCAGAACGCGGCCTACGAGGGCTACGACGTCGTCGGGCTCTGCCTGCCGTCGGCCGACGACGAGGCCATCCTCACGGGCGTGCCCGTGCTCGGCGGCATCGCCGACGTCGCGCAGGTCGTCGCGGACTACGCGATCGAGGTCGTCATCGTCACCGGCAACACCCTCAGCGGCGACGCCGTGCGGCGCCTGGGCTGGGCGCTCGACCGCACCGGCGCCGAGATGGTCGTCATGCCGGACCTCGTCGAGGTCGCGAGCCCTCGCCTGACGGTCCGCTCGACCGGCACGCTCCCGCTCCTGGAGGTCGAGGTCGCCGCGCCCCGGCGGCGCGTGGTCGGCAAGGCGACGCTCGACCGGCTGCTCGCGCCGCTCATCGCGCTGTTCGTGGGGCCTGTGGTGCTCGTGCTCGCGCTGCTCGTCCGCCTGACGTCGAAGGGGCCCGCGTTCTACGGCAACACGCGGGTGGGCGTCGACGGCCGCGAGTTCACCATGTGGAAGCTGCGCTCGATGTACGTCGACGCCGACGAGCGTCGGGCCGAGCTCGAGGCGCAGAACGACGGCAACGGCGTGCTGTTCAAGATGAAGGACGACCCGCGCGTGACCCCGCTGGGGCGGATCATGCGGCGGTACTCGCTCGACGAGCTGCCGCAGCTGTGGAACGTGCTGCGCGGCGACATGTCGCTCGTCGGCCCGCGCCCACCGCTACCGGGCGAGGTCACCGCGTACGAGGACCAGGTGCACCGGCGCCTGCGCGTCAAGCCCGGGCTCACCGGGCTGTGGCAGGTCTCGGGCCGCTCGGACCTGTGCTGGGAGGAGTCGGTGCGGCTCGACCTGCGGTACGCCGACAACTGGTCGATGGCGATGGACGTCATGATCCTGTGGAAGACCGCGCGCGCGATCCTGCGGCCCGAAGGCGCCTACTGAGGCCCGGCGGCTGCGTCCACCGCGGCCGCGATCTTCTCTGCGTAGCGGCCCACGCTGAACCTGGCGTGCGCGTCGGCTTCGCCCTGGCGGGCGAGCCGCGCGCGCAGCGCGTCGTCGTCGAGCAGCCGTGCGATCGCGTCGGCGAGCGCGCGCGCGTCGTCGGGCTCGACCAGCACGCCCGTCTCGCCGTCGCGCACGACCTCGACGAGGCCCTGGGTGCGTGACGCGACGAGCGCGCGGCGCGCGAGCATGGCCTCGACGGCCGTGTTCCCGAACGGCTCGACGCGCGAGGGCACCAACACCACGTCGCTGTCCGCGAGCAGCTCCCACGTCGGGTGCACGTACCCGGCGAACGTGACGCGGCCCGCGAGGTCCGGCTCGGCCGCACGGGACCGCAACTGGTCCTCGTACCACTCGTACCCGTCGAACACGGTCCCGGCGACGGTCAGCCGGACGTCGCGCCCGTGCGCCGCGAGCAGCGCGACGGCCTCCAGCGCGATGTCCGACCCCTTGCGCGGCGACAGCCGCCCCACGACCGCGAGCCGCCAGGGGGCAGCCGCGCCGTGCTGCTCATCGGAGGGCTCGGCGGGCGGGCCGGGGACGCCGTTGTACACCACGCGGGTCCTCGACGAGAGCCTGGGCACCGCTCCGACCACGACGTCCGCAGCGGCCTGGCTGTTTGTCACCACGGCCCGCGCGAGCAGCAGCGGGAGCATCAGCGCGGTGGCCACCACGCGGCCGCCGTCCTCCGCCTCGTGCACGTGCACCAGCACCGGCACGCGCGCGAGCCGGCCCGCGAGCTGCCACAGCGGGATCGTCACCGTGTTGACGTAGAGCGCGTCGGGCCGCTCGCGGCGCAGCCACCGCGCGGCGCGCACGGTCGCGGTCGCGTTGGCCCACAGCAGGCCCGGGAGCCGCGTGGGGCGCAAGAGGGCCTTGCGCAGCACCGGGAAGTCGGCGGTGCGCACGTTCGCGCCACGCTCGTCGAGCAACGCGGCCAGCGGGCCGCCGCGCGGAAGGAGGACCGTCACGTCGTCGCCGCGTCCGGTGAGCGCCGAGACCGACTCCAGCAGCTGGCGGTCCGAGCCGTACAGGTCGGGCGACGGGTGCGCGATCGCGACGCGCATCAGGGCGCCGTGCTCTCGCGGCGGTCGCGGCGCGCGTACCACAGCCCCTCGCAGGTCCCGCGGACGGCTGCCCACAAGGGCCCGGGCGAGCGCAGGAGCTGCCGCTTGCCGCCCCGCAGCACGACGAGCCGCGCGTAGCCCGGGGACCGCCACGCCCACGCGCGCACGGCGCGCCGGTCCAGGTGGCGTGCGGCGAACACCATGCGCCCGCGGCAGTTGTGGCGGTAGTAGAGGTCGGAGCGGCGGCGCGTGCCCGCCTGCTGCTGTGTGCCGCCGATCGCGTGCACCCCCACGACGTCGGCGCGCACGCACAGCCGGCCGCCCGCCTCACGGACCCGGGCGGACAGGTCGATGTCCTCCCAGTACATGAAGTACGCGTCACTGAAGCCGCCGACGGCCCGCCAGAGCTCGTCGTGCGCCGCCAGGCAGGCGCCCGTGAGCCAACGCGGCTCGCCGACGAGGTCGGGGCGCGTGCGCGTACGGCCGGTCGCTAGGTCGAGCGCGCCGCCCGCGAACCACACCTCGCCGTCCTCGCGCAGCAGCGTCGGGGCGACGAGCGCGCGGTGGTTGTGGCGCGCGGCCGCCAAGAGCTCGCGCGCGGCGTCCTGGCCGAGCTCGAGGTCCGGGTTGAGCACCAGGAAGGCGTCCGCGCCCGCCGCGCGCGCGTGTGCGACGCCCGCGTCGACTCCAGCGCCGAAGCCGCGGTTCGGCATGCTGACGACCGCCCAGCCGCGGGCCGCGGCGAGCGCGGCGACCCGCGTGGCCTCGGCCGCGTCCTGCGAGTTGTCGACGACGACGACCGTCAGCGTCGCCGGGTCCCAGCCCTCGGTGGTGGCCACCAAGTTCCGCGCCAGCAGCGCGTGCGAGCGGTGGTTGACCACCACGATCGCGTCCACTCGCACCCCTGTCGCCTCGATTGCCCCGCATGCCACGCATCGCCCGTTCGGGTGGGAAGCGTAGCCAGAACGCGTGCGACCAGGACAGACACAGGGCGGGTGATCATCGGTACGATCCGGGCGAACTGCTGGCGCGCGGCGAGGCCGCGCCGAACCGAGGGGGAGGGCAATGGCGCGTCCGATCCCCGAGCGGCCGGTGGTGCTGCAGTCGTTCGCCGAGCCGAAGCCCACCACCAACCCGCACCTGGCGCTGCTGCTGGACGCATTGCGCGAGGACCTCGTCGTCGAGACGTTCACGTGGCGGCGCGCGCTGCGATGGCGCTACGACGTCCTCCACCTGCACTGGCCGGAGGTCGTCGTCACCAAGTCGACCCGCGTCCAGACGACCGCCGCGGCCGCGCTCCTGGCGCTCGTGCTGCTGCGCTGCCGGTGGCGGCGGACCGCGGTGGTGCGCACGATGCACAACCTCGCGCCGCACGAGAGCCAGCCGTGGCCCGTGCGCAGGGTGCTGCGCATGGCCGACCGGCGCACCACCTGGTGGATCCGGCTCAACGACACGACTCCCACGCCCGCGGGAGCGCACGCGACGACCATCCCGCTCGGCGACTACGGCGACTGGTACGCGGCCCATCCGCTGCCCCCCGCCGCGCCCGGCAGGCTCGCGTACGTCGGGCTCGTGCGGCCCTACAAGGGCGTGCTCGAGCTCGTCGGGGCGTTCCACGCGCTCGACGACCCGGCGCTGACGCTCCGCATCGCGGGCAAGCCCGGGACGCCGCAGACCGGGGACGAGGTCGCGGCCGCCGCCGCGGGCGATCCGCGGGTGTCGGTCGCGCTGCGCCACCTCGACGACGCCGAGCTGGTCGCCGAGGTCGGCGCCGCGCAGCTCGTCGTCCTGCCGTACCGGGCCATGCACAACTCGGGCGCGCTGCTGCTCGCGCTCACCCTCGGCAGGCCGGTGCTGGTGCCCGCCAACGACGTGACCGACGCGCTCGCGGACGAGGTCGGGCGGTGGTGGGTGCAGCGGTTCACCGGAGTGATCACGCCCGAGGCGATCCGGGTCGCCGTGCAGGCCACCGGCGGACCGCCGCAAGCGCCCCCGGACCTGAGCCGCCGGTCGTGGGAGGCGCTCGCGAGCCGGCATGTCGACGTCTACCGCGAGGCGGTGTCCGCCGCCCGGGCAGGTGGGTGAATCTCGGGCGAAAAAAGTCCGGTTTGATGTTGTTCGTACCGCCTTGTGGGGGACACTCGACGCGTTCCGCAGGTCGTCGAAGGGCTCCGAAGTGACTGGTCCAGCGCGCGTCGCGCTCGTCGGCACCCGCGGGGTGCCCGCGCGCTACGGCGGGTTCGAGACCGCGGTGGAGGAAGTCGGCCGCCGCCTCGTCGAGCGCGGCTGGGACGTCGTCGTCTACTGCCGCAGCACGGACGGCGAGCGGCCCGACGAGCACCTCGGGATGCGCCTGGTGCACCTACCCGCGCTGCGCACCCGTTCGCTGGAGACGCTCTCGCACACGGGCCTGTCGGTCGGGCATCTGATGGCGCGCCGCACCGACGCCGCGATCGTGTTCAACGCCGCCAACGCGCCCTTCCTGCCCGCGCTGCGGGCCGCGCGCATCCCGGTGGCCACGCACGTCGACGGCCTGGAGTGGAAGCGCGCGAAGTGGGGCGGCGCCGGGCAGCGGTACTACCGCGCCGCCGAGAGCCTCGCGGTCCGGTGGTCGGATGCCCTGATCGCCGACGCCTCCGGGATCCGCGACTACTACGACGCCGAGTTCGGCGTGCCGACCGAGCTGATCCCCTACGGCGCCCCGCGCCTGGCCGGGCTGCCGTCCGACCGCCTCGGCGAGCTCGGCCTGACTCCGGGCGGGTTCCACGTCGTCGTGGCGCGGTTCGAGCCCGAGAACCACGTGGACCTCGTCGTCGAGGGGTACGTGCGCAGCGGCGCGCGCCTGCCGCTCGTCGTCGTGGGCTCGGCGCCGTACGCCGACGAGTACACCGCGCGTGTGCGCGCGCTCGCCGACGGGCGCGTGCGCCTGCTCGGCGGCGTGTGGGACCAGGGGCTGCTGGACCAGCTCTACGCGCACGCCCTGACCTACCTGCACGGCCACTCGGTGGGCGGCACCAACCCGTCCCTGCTCCGCGCGATCGGCGCCGGCACCGCGACCCTTGCCTACGACGTCGTGTTCAACCGCGAGGTGCTGCGCGGCGACGGCCGGTACTTCTCCGTGCCCGACGACGTCGCGCGGCTCGTCGAGCAGGCCGAGGCGGACCCGGCCGACTGTGGGCGCCGGGGCGCCGCGCTCGCGCTGCGCGCGCTCGACTACGACTGGGACGACGTCGCGGACAAGTACGCCGACCTCGCGGACCGGCTGGCCGCGGGCAGCCTGCGTCGCGTCCGCGGCCACGGCCGCCGCAGCGGACGCGGCACGCAGAGTTTCGCGG
>JAEWOA010000230.1 GCA_023461115.1 Actinomycetes bacterium | reverse complement strand
GCCCCCGTCCCCACCACGGACGGACGGGCCGCGGCCCTTTCCCCCACCACCGCGACTTCGGCGGAGAACGTCCAGTTCGTCGGAGATTCCCGACGAACTGGCGGGTCTTTGACGAAGTCGGCGAGTGGGGTGGGGCCGCTGTCTGATGACGGGCTCGTGCAGATGATTGCGCCCGACGGCTCTCGGGTGGTGCAGCCCGAGTACGAGCGGTTCGTCGCGGAAGTCTCCGACGAGGTGCTGCGCGGCTGGTACCGGGACATGGTGCTGGTGCGCCGGTTCGACACCGAGGCCACGAGCCTGCAGCGGCAGGGCGAGCTCGCGCTGTTCGCGCAGGCGCTCGGCCAGGAGGCCGCGCAGATCGGCTCGGGCCACGCGCTCAAGCGCCAGGATCACGTGTTCCCCAGCTACCGCGAGCACGGGGTCGCGCACGTGCGGGGCCTGGACCTGACGGAGCTGCTGCGGCTGTTCCGCGGCGTGGACCACGGCGGCTGGGACCCCACGAGCCACGGCTTCCACCTGTTCACGCTGGTCATCGGCTCGCATGCCCTGCATGCGACGGGCTACGCGATGGGCATGCAGCGCGACGGTGTGGTCGGGACCGGCGATGCGACGAAGGACTCGGCGGTCGTCGCGTACTTCGGCGACGGCGCCACCGCGCAGGGAGACGTGAGCGAGGCGCTCGTCTTCGCGGCGGTCAACCACGCGCCGATCGTCTTGTTCTGCCAGAACAACCAGTGGGCCATCTCGGAGCCGACGACCCGCCAGGCCCGCGTCCCGCTCGCCGCCCGCGCGCCGGGGTTCGGCATCCCGGCGGTCCGCGTCGACGGCAACGACGTGCTCGCGAGCTACGCGGTCACCGCGGCGGCGCTCGAGCGCGCGCGCGGCGGCGGCGGCCCCACGTTCGTCGAGGCGTTCACCTACCGCATGGGCGCGCACACCACGTCCGACGACCCGACCCGCTACCGCACCTCCGAGCAGGAGGAGTTCTGGCGCCGCCGGGACCCGATCGACCGCCTGCGGGCCTACCTGACGAGCCGCGGCGCGCTCGACGACGCGTTCGTCGCGCACGTGGCCGCCGAGGCCGAGGCCCTGGGCGAGCACGTGCGGACCGCTGTCCGCGCGATGGGCCGGCCGTCGTCGGCCTCCATGTTCGAGCACGTCTACGCGACGCCGCACGCGACGGTCGAGGCCGAGCGCGCGTGGTTCGAGGCGTACGAGTCCCAGTTCCTCGACGGCGAGGGGAGCCACCGATGAGCACCACGATCCCGACGTTCTTCGACTCGACGCGGGCCGTCCCCGCCCACGTCGCCGCGTCCCCGACGACGAGCACGACGAGCGCGACGAGCGCGCCCACGACGAGTGCGACGACACCGAGCGCGCCCACGCCCCACGCCCCGGAAGCCGCGCCCGCGCCGACGAGCGCCGCGGACGTCGCCGGGACCACCCCGCTGTCGACGGCGCCGGCCGCGCCGTTCCCGACCGGGACGCAGAAGCTCACGTTCGCCAAGGCGCTCACGCTCGGCCTGCGCCGCGCGCTCACGGACGACGACAAGGTCGTCCTCATGGGCGAGGACATCGGCCGGCTCGGCGGGGTGTTCCGCGTGACGGACGGTCTGCAGGCGGAGTTCGGTGAGGACCGCGTGGTGGACACGCCGCTCGCGGAGTCGGGCATCGTCGGGACCGCGATCGGGCTCGCGCTGCGCGGGTACCGGCCGGTGGTCGAGATCCAGTTCGACGGCTTCGTCTTCCCCGCGTTCGACCAGATCACGACGCAGCTGGCCAAGATGCACTACCGCTCACGCGGCCTCCTGACCCTGCCGGTCGTCATCCGCATCCCGTACGGCGGCGGGATCGGCGCGGTCGAGCACCACAGCGAGTCGCCCGAGGCGCTGTTCACGCACACCGCCGGCCTGCGGGTGGTGAGCCCGTCGAGCCCGGTGGAGGCGTACCACCTGATCCAGCAGGCGATCGCGAGCCCGGACCCGGTGATCTTCTTCGAGCCCAAGGGCCGGTACTGGGAGAAGGGCGACGTCGACCTCGACGCGCCCGCGGCGCAGCCGCACGGCAGCCACGCCACCGGCCTGGACCGCGCGCGGATCGTGCGCGCCGGGACGGATCTGACGCTCGTCGCGTACGGCCCGACCGTCGCGACCGCGCTCAAGGCCGCGGACGCCGCCGCGAACGAAGGCACGAGTGTCGAGGTCGTGGACCTGCGGACCCTCTCGCCGTTGGACACGGACACGGTGGTCGAGTCCGTGAAGCGCACCCGCCGGTGCGTCGTCGTGCACGAGGCGCCGGTGGCCTACGGCACGGGCGCCGAGGTCGCGGCACGCGTCACGGAAGCCTGCTTCTTCCACCTCGAGGCGCCCGTGCTGCGCGTCGGCGGCTTCCACATGCCGTACCCCGTGGCCAAACTCGAGCACGAGTACCTGCCGGGGCTCGACCGCGTGCTCGACGCGGTGGACCGCGCGCTCGCCTTCTGACCCGCCCGCATCCAGGCGGCCCCCTGCCACGCCCAGTGGCAGGCTTACGACGACGTCCCGACGACCGGCAAGCCACAGGAGACCCAGGTGCCGACGTTCCAGCAGTTCCCGCTCCCCGATGCGGGTGAGGGCCTCACCGAAGCCGAGATCGTCGCGTGGCAGGTGGCAGTCGGGGACCGCGTCGAGGTGAACCAGACGATCGTCGAGATCGAGACGGCGAAGTCGCTGGTGGACCTGCCGAGCCCGTGGGCCGGGGTCGTGACGAGGCTGCTGGTCGCGCCCGGCACGACGGTCGAGGTGGGAACGCCGATCATCGAGATCGACACCGACCCCGAGGGCGCGCCCGCGGGTGACGCGCCGGCGGGCGAGGATGCCGGCGACGAGCCGCCCGCGACGACGGGCTCGGTGCACCGGGTCGGCGGCGCCGAGCGGCACCACGGAGTCGAGCCGGGCGGGGCCGACGAGGTCGCGTCCGCGAAGGCCGCCGGACTCAAGACGGACGCGGGCGCCAAGCAGGCCGCCGCGGGCCTCGCCAAGGACACGCCCAAGCGCCCCGACGACAGCCGGGCCAGCTCGGGCCTGGCCGGCCCGGCGCCCAAGCGGGTGAAGGCGGGGCTCGCGTCGTCGGGCCCGCGCGATGCGACCACGTCGACGCACGAGGAAGAAGGCCTGGCGCAGGAGGTCGCGGACAACGTCCGCGAGGCCGTGCTCGTCGGGTACGGCTTGGCCGACGAGGGGGTGTCCCGCCGAGCACGCGCGGCGGAGACCGCGGCTGAGACCGCGGCGGAGGCCGCGGGTGCGCCCACGGGTGGGCCGAGCGACGAGCCGCGGGCGGGCCACGCGCTCGCCAAGCCGCCGGTGCGCAAGCTCGCGCGCGAGCTCGGCGTCGACCTGGACTCCGTCAGCCCCACCGGGCCCGGCGGGATCGTCACGCGGGAGGACGTGCTCGCGCACTCGGCGCAGGCCGAGGCCCGCACGCTCGCCACCTACCCGGGCGACGACAAGCCGTGGCTCGCGTCCGGCATGGTGTCCTCGGACGGGCGGCAGACGAGGGTCCCGGTGAAGTCGGTGCGCAAGCGCACCGCGGAAGCCATGGTGGCCAGCGCGTTCACCGCGCCGCACGTCACGGTGTTCCACACGGTGGACGTCACGCAGACCATGAAGCTGGTGGAGCGCCTGCGGGCCGACCGTGAGTTCACCGACGTGCGCGTCACCCCGCTGCTCATCGCCGCGAAGGCGCTGCTCCTGGCGGTGCGCCGCCACCCCGAGATCAACGCGAGCTGGGACGACGAGGCGCAGGAGATCGTCTACAAGCACTACGTGAACCTGGGGATCGCCGCGGCGACACCGCGCGGGCTCGTCGTCCCGAACGTCAAGGACGCGCACCGCCTCGGGCTGCGGGACCTGGCCCTGGCGCTCGCCGACCTCACCGGCACCGCGCGCGCGGGCCGCACGTCGCCCACCGAGATGGCCGACGGCACCATCACGATCACCAATGTCGGGGTGTTCGGAATCGACACCGGAACCCCGATCTTGAACCCGGGGGAGGCGGCGATCCTCGCGTTCGGCGCCATCCGGGAGCAGCCGTGGGTGCACAAGGGGAAGATCAAGGTCCGGCACGTCACGCAGCTCGCGTTGAGCTTCGACCACCGCTTGGTGGACGGCGAGCTCGGCTCCCGGGTGCTGGCGGACGTCGCCGCGGTGTTGGCCGACCCGGCGCGCGGGCTGGTCTGGGGCTGATCGGGCCCCTGGCCGACGAGCGCGCCGGCCGGGGGGCGCCTCCCTAGGCTCGCGGCCTGCGTTCCGCCGCTAGGGCCAGCACGCCGCCCACGATCGCGACCACCTCGGTGGCCGCGGAGACCCACTCGGGCCAGCCGCCCCACACGGAGCGGACCCCGAACAGCCCGCCGGGGGTCGTCGCGACGAGGAAGCCGCCCAGCGTCGCGGCGCCGTACGCGACCGCGGCCAGGAGCGGCAGCGCGCTGCGCCACAGCAGCACGAGCGCGGCGACGACGAGCCCGCCGATGCCCTGCGCGAGGAACGCCCAGCGCAGCCAGTTGCCGGTGCCGCCGCCGTAGTCCTGCCAGATCACCAGGTAGAGGTGGACCACCGCGGACACCGCGACCGCCAGTGCGACGACGACCCGCCATCCCCACGCCATCGGACGCTCGATGGGCCCCATGATCAGGCCCCTCCCGCGAACACGGCGCCGTCCTCGACGCGCACACCGACGGCCTTGAGTGGTTCCGGCGCGGGGCCTCCGATCACCTTGCCCGTGAGGTCGAACCGGGAGTTGTGGCACGGGCAGTCGAGCTCGCCGTCACCGGGCAGGACCGTGCAGCCCTGGTGCGTGCAGACCGCGGACAGCGCGGTGACCTGCCCGGCCGTGGCCTGGACCAGCAGGATCGGGTTGCCTTGCGCGTCCTTGGCGGACAGCGCGCCGCCGACGGGTATGTCGTCGACCTTGGCGAGCGAGCCGTCCGGGCCGGCGTTGGCCGCCCGCGTGTCGTCGTCGGGCGACGACCCGCCTGAGCAGGCGGCGACGACTGCGACCGTCGCGAGGCCGAGGCCTGCGACGCCGGCGCCTCGCAGCACCTGCCGCCGGTCGAGGCCTGGGCGTTCGGCGCCCCCGGGCTTGGGCTCGAGGGCCGTGAGCGGCTCCGCGTTGAGCAACTCGGTCATGGGGTCCTCCGGGCGGGTCGGTCCGGCTTCGTGTGGCGCACGCTACCGAGGCTGTCTATGCCTGTCCTGGGGATCGCGGTTCGGGGTCGTCGCCATCGGTGGGCTCGGCCTCGCGTTCTCGGCGGCGCGCGGCGTCGCTGTCGGCGTTCACCGCGGCGACGACCGCTCCAGGCGTGATCCCCGTGGTGGCGGGGCCCTCGTCTGAGCCGGCGAGCCGTCCCTCGGCGGCGGCTTCCTCGTCGAGCCGCCCCTGGATGCCGGAGACGTCGCGCAACGGCAGCTCGGGAAGCACCAGGGTGAGCGCGACGCCCAGCACCATGATGAACACGGTGATCAGCAGCACCAGGTCGATCGACTGCGCGAAGCCGTCGAGGATCGGCCGGGCGAGCCGCGGGTCGAGCGCGGAGATGAACGACGAGTCGTTCTCGAGGCTCGGCGCCCCGCCACCGTGCAGGGCGTCCAGCACGGGTTGGTTGGCCTTGTCGGCCAGGACCGCGGGATCTCGCAGCGCGTGCTGGAACTCGGCGGTCCGGGACGCTCGCTCGAACGCGTCCGCGACGAACCCGCGGACCGTGGAGAACAGGATCGACAGGAACACGGCCGTGCCGAGCGTCCCGCCCATCTGCCGGAAGAACAGCGACGACGACGTGGCCACGCCCATGTCCTGCACCGGGACCGCGTTCTGCACCGCGAGCACCAGGGGCTGCATGGTGAAGCCGAGGCCGAGCCCGAACACCATCGAGAACGCGAACAGCCGCCACAGCGGGGTGTCCACGCCGATCGTCGAGAACAGCAGCGCGCCCACGGTCATCAGCGCGGTCCCGGCGACCGGGAACACCTTGTACCGGCCGGTGCGGGACGTCGTCTGGCCCGCGATGATCGAGCCGCTCATGATCCCGACCGTGAACGGGATGAGCGTCAGCCCCGCCTCGGTGGGCGTCTGGCCCTTGACGATCTGCAGGTACAGCGGGAGCGTCGCGAGCCCGCCGAACATGCCGAGGCCGATCACCGTGTTGGCTCCCGCGCCCACCGCGAACGTGCGGTTGCGGAACATGCCCAGCGGGAGGATCGCGTCCGTCCCGGCGCGGCGCTCGGCGGCCAGGAACAGCAGCAGGCCGACGACCCCGATGCCGTAGCAGCCCAGCGCCTTGGCCGAGTCCCAGCCCCACGTGCGCCCCTGCTCGGCGACCACCAGCAGCGGCACCAGCGCCACGACCAGCGCCACCGCGCCCGGCCAGTCGATGCGGTGCTCCACGCGGCGCAGCGGCGGCAGGTGCAGCACGCGGCTGATCACCAGGATGCCGACGATCCCGAGCGGCACGTTGATGAGGAACACCCACCGCCACCCGTCGATGCCGAGCAGCGTGTCGGCGCCCGCGAAGAACCCGCCGATCACCGGCCCCAGCACCGACGACGTGCCGAAGACCGCCAGGAAGTACGCCTGGTACCGCGCGCGCTCGCGCGGGGCGACGAGGTCCCCGAGGATCGTGATCGCCAGCGCCATCAGGCCACCGGCGCCCAACCCCTGGACGCCGCGCCACAGCGCCAGCTCGTACATGGACCCGGCCGTCCCGGACAGCAGCGAGCCGAGCACGAACAACCCGATCGCCAGCAGGTAGAACGGCTTGCGGCCGTAGACGTCGGAGAGCTTGCCGTACAACGGGGTGCTGATCGTCGAGGTCAGCAGGTAGGCGGTGGTGACCCAGGCCTGCAGCGAGAGCCCGTTGAGGTCGTCGCCGATCGTCCGGATGGACGTCGCGACGATCGTCTGGTCCAGCGCCGCCAGGAACATGCCGATCATCAGGCCGCCGAGGATCGTCACGATCTCCCGGTGCGTCGGCGCGGTGTACGAGGCCGCCGCCGAACGTGGCCCGGCGCCGGGCGTGGACTCCTCGACAGCGGTGGAACGCGACACGCGGCCTCCTGGGACAGACGACGGAACGGACATGAGCCGGCGACCGCGCCCAAGACGCGCCAGCGGGGACCCCTGTGATGTGGGCAACAAACCGATTCGCCGGATGTGTTCCCGGCCACTTCGCGCACCGTAACGTGCCCCACCGACACGGTCATGCGCGATTCTGTAGGCGTGCTCTTGACCCGACCGGCGCCGACCGCCCGACGACGCGCCCGACGAGAGGCCCGACCAGCCGCCGCGCGCTCGCGGGCCGCCGCGGCCGCCGCGCTCGTCGTCACGGTTCTCGCGGCGGTGCTCCTCACCGCGCAGCCCGCCTCCGCGCACGACGACGTCACGGCCACGCAGCCCGCGAACGGCGCCACCGTCCCGGTCCCGCCCGACCACGTGCGCCTCTCGTTCACCCAGCCGCCCGCTCAGCTCGGCCTCGTCGTCGCGGTGACGGCCCCGGACGGGACGTCGGCCGTGGCGGGCGAGCCGGTCCTGGCCGGGACCGACGTGATCCAGCCGCTCGCCGTCGACGGCCTGCCCGCCGGGACCTACACCGTCGCGTGGCGCGTCACGTCCTCGGACGGCCACCCGATCTCCGGCGGCTTCACGTTCGCCGCCGCGGGCGTCGCCGCCCCGCCGACTATCGAGCCGACCACCGAGCCGACCATCGCGCCGTCCACCGAGCCGACCGCCGCCGCCAGCCCCGCCGCAAGCCCGGCAGCGGACAGCCCCGGCGCGGCGCCCACGAGCGCGGCCGCCGGACTCGACGAGGGCAGTGGGCCTCCCGGCGGACTCGTCGTCGGCGTCGTCGTCGCGCTCGTCGTGGCAGGCGGCCTCGGCTGGCACGCGGCTCGTCGCCGTGCGGCGT
>JAEWOA010000229.1 GCA_023461115.1 Actinomycetes bacterium | reverse complement strand
GAGCAGCTCCCGGCCCGCCCGACCCCGACCGGGCTGCCCGTCGCCGACGTCGCGCCCGTGCCCGCGCCCACCGAGCCGGCCCCACCGGCAGCGCTGCCACCGTTGGGGGCGGACGCGGGCGCGGGTCAGGCGGACCAACTCGCGCAACACGGCAGCGCCGCGCTCCACCAGGCCGCGGCCGGCGCCGACGTGACGGTCCCTCGGACGACGGAGCTCGTGCGCCCGACGCAGGCGCCGGGGGAGTTGCCGGCGTTCGGCGAGCCGCCGGCGCCGGTGGTGCCTGCCGCGCCGGCGCCGATCCGTGCCACGGGAGACGAGCGGGCTGCGCTGAACGCGACGATGAACGCCGAGACACGTGAGTTGACGGCTCCTGCGGTGGCGCCCGCGGTCGAGGCGGGCGTGGCGCACCGGGCCGACGTCGCGGCCGCCCGGACCTCGGCAGAGCAGTCCGTCGCGGCGGCGGAGGCCGAGTCGGCGGGCGAGCAACGGGCGGTGGGCGCACGCGCGGACGCCGAGGTGCGCCAACTGCATGCGGGGTGGCAGCGCGAGAAGGCAGGCGTCGTCGCCTCGAGCCAAGGTCAGATCCAGGCGGAGGCCGGGCAGGCGAGGTCCGAGGCCGCGCGAACCATGAGCGAGGCGCGAGCGCAGGCCGACGCGCAGACCAACGCGCAGGCGAAGGTGCAGACAGAGGTGCAGGCCGAGGTGCAGAACGGCCAGGCCGCCGCGTCCGCGCAGCGCGACGCCCGACCGGGGATCTGGGATCGCGTCGCGTCGGCGGGGAGCCGGGCAGTCGGGGCCGTGCGGCATGTGGCGTCAGCCGGGCTGGGCATCGTCGGCGGAATCGTCGACGCGGCCCGGCGGCAGGTGTTCGGCCTGCTCACCAGGCTCAATCAGGTGGTCCGGGACCGGATCGACGCCGCTGTGACAGCGCTGCGTGACGGTGTGCGCCGCGTGGGGGCCGCGATCGCCGAGGCGATCCGACGGGGCCGCGAGCTCGTCGGACGGCTGGCCGCCGCCCTGGCGGCAGCCGCACAGCGGGCCTGGGCCGCGGCGCGGCGGCGGCTCGTCGCCTCGTGGAGCACGCTCACGGCCGCGGTCGGCCGGGCGCTCGCAGCTGCCGCGGCGGTTGCTCGTCGGATCGCGGACGCGTTCGGCAAAGTGCGGCAGATCGTCCAGTTGCTGGGCAACCGACTGCTGGGCTTCATGGCCGAGGTGGTCGCCAACCCCGAGGAGAAGGTGGGCAGGCCGCTCGTCGCGCTCGCCGCGCCGTTCGCGGCCGCCGTGCCGGCGAAAGCCGAGCAGATGGGCGCCGAGCAGGCGGGAGGCGGGCCGCGGCCGCAGTCCGCCGCCGCGGTGCAACGGCAGGTCACGGTCCCGCCGGCCCCGGAGGGCGAGACGTTCTGGCAAGGCATCAAGCGGCACGCCAAGGCCGCAGGCGAGGCGTTCCTCGAGCACTGGGTGATGAACCTGCTGAAGGTGGTCGCGAGCATCCTGCTGTTCCCGATCGCGGCGTGCATGGAACTGCCCGCGCTGTGGCGTGAGCTCGTCGGGATCTTCACTCCCGCCCCCGGCGGGACGGACCGCCTCGACCACCTCCTGGGGCTATTCCGGCAGGCGGTGAACATCGCGGGGCTCATCGTCGCGGGAGTCGGCGTCTGGGCGTTCCTGATCGGGCTCGCGTTCCCGCCCGCCGAGCCGTTCCTCGGGGCGGGCTACTACGCGATCAGCGCCGGGGTGCTGGCCGCCGACCTGGTCGTCGGCGCGGCGCAGCTCGCCAACGCGTACGCGGGGGTCCTGCACGCGGCCAGCCCAGAGCAGCGCGAGCTGTACCTGGGCATGTTCTCCGGGAGCCTCATCGGTGGCGCGATCACGATCGTCATGGTGCTCCTGGGAGCGGCGGCCGCACGCCTGGCCCGCGTGTTCCGCAATCTGCGCGCCCGCACGGCGGGCGCCGCGGCCGGCGCGGGCAAGACGAGGGTGCCAAGCAAGGGCGAGCCGCCGCCGGTGCGCGACGAGGGTCCGGCGCCCCGACCGGTCGTCGAGCCACCTCGCCGGTTCGGGCGGCCCGAGGACGGCTACGTGCCGGACCGGATGTTCATGGACTTCATCAACCACGAGATCCCGTCGGAGGGCTGGAAGCTCCACGTCAGCGCCGATGCCGCATCGGCGCCGGCGGTGGCGGACGCCGTGTTGCCGCGCCTGAGGCAGATGGGCGTCAACCACAAGGTCGTCGGCTCGCTCGAGAGCCTGCAGGGGATGAGCGGCGGGCAGCAGGCCAAGTTCATCACCATCTACCCCGACAACGTCGCGCAGGCCCGCCAGATCGTCTCCGCGGTCGACTCCGCGGTCAGCGGAGTCTCGGGCGGCGCGCCGCCCGTCGCGGGCGAGCTCGGCGTGGGCAGCTCCGGCCGGGTGTACACCCGTTATGGCGGGTTCACCAAGGACACCGTGACCGGGCCGGACGGCGCGCAGGTGCACGATCAGCGTGGGCGCATCTGCCCGCCGTGGGTCGAGAACCCGTGGACGAGCCAGCCGCCACGGACGCCGTTGATGTCCGGCGGCGCAGCGAGAGGAGGTGGGAGTGACGACCGCGACGAGTGACGGCTCGTTCGGGCACGCGCCCGTGTTCCCACCGGTGAGCGCGCGGCTCGTCGAGGGCGCCGCGTCGGGCGCGGAGGCCGCCGAGTTCCTGCGTGCGGTCCGTCGCTGGCGCGCCGACGCCGACACCTGGGCACACGCCGCGGCCGACCACCAGCTCGTCTCCCGCCGCCTGGGCGACCTGCTGTCGTGGGCGCTGGGGCGGCGCGAGGTCGGGCCACCGGTCTCGTCGGCCTACGACCTCTTCCCGCTCGACGACGGCACGCTCGACGACACGCTCGACGACGACACGCGCGGCGCCGGCGCAGGAGCCGCGGCCAGGTCCGCCTTGGTGTGGCGCTCGGGCGTCGTCGACTTCCTCGCGGACGTCTGGGACACCCTCGGCCCCTCGGACTACGACCCGCGGCAGTGCATGGCGGTGATCGAGGCGCTGTTCACGCCGCTCGCGGTGCGCGGCGTCCTGCACTGCCCGGACTGCGTCCAGCCCTTGTCCGCCGACGAGGCCGGCCTCCACGCGTGGGCCTGCCCGATCCGCAAGGCCCGCCTGAGCGGCTGAGCGGCTGTGCGGCTGTGCCCAGCGTCAGGTAGTGCCGCGGACCACCAGGCGGGGCTCGAAGATCACGGAGGTCTCCCGCGTGCCGGGATGCGCGACCTGGTCGAGCAGGATGCGCGCCATCTCTGCCGCCATCTCCTCGATCGGTTGGCGGACCGTGGTCAGGCCAGGGCGCGCGAGCGTCGCCAGGGCGGTGTCGTCGAAGCCGACCACCGCCACCTGGTCCGGCACGCTCCGGCCGCGCTCGTGCAGCGCGGCGATCGCGCCGAGGGCCATGAGGTCGTTCCCGGCGAACACCGCGTCGAGCTCGGGCTCACTGTCGAGCAGCTCGTGCATGGCGGCCACACCGCTCGCGTAGGTGAAGTTACCCGCCCGTGCGGGCACGAATGCGTGGCCGTGGCGCGCCATCGCGTCCTCGAAGCCCGCGAGCCGGTCGCGCGCGGCGGGCACGTCGAGCGGCCCGGAGATGGCGGCCACGTGCCGGCGCCCGCGCTCGACGAGGTGGTCGGCCGCGAGCCGCCCGCCGTCCGAGTTGGCGAGGTCGACGTAGCTGATGGGCAGCGGCGACGGGGGCCGCGCGAACCGGACCGCGGGCACACCCGCCTCGACCATGAGCGCGGGCAATGGGTCGTCGGAGTGCGTGGAGACGAGCAGGGCGCCGTCCGCGTTGCCGTTGCGCAACGCGGAGAGCACGCGCGCCCGGTCGGCATCGGTCTCGGCGAGCATGAGCACGGGGTCGACGTCCCGCGGGCGAAGCGAGCGGAGCATGCCGCCGACGACGCGCCCGAAGAACGGGTCCGCGAAGTCGACGGCCCCTGCCGTCTCGTGCTCCGCGCCCGAGACCACGACGATCACCGAGCCGGTGCGCCGCGTGACCAGGGACCGGGCGGCGAGGTTCGGCACGTAGCCGACTGTCGCGATCGCGGCGCGCACCGCCTCCTGCAGCTCGGGCGCGACGCGTCGCTTGCCGTTGACGACCCGGGACACGGTGGCTCGCGAGACTCCTGCCACGCGTGCCACGTCGTCGAGCGTGGGGGCGACCGGTGTGTCGCGCGACGGCCCGCCGCGTGGGGCGTCGGCGCCGTCCACGCGTTCCAGCAGCACGGCGGCCGGGGCTTCGTCGTCCATGGGCCGATGCTAAACCAATAAGGATCGCGCTTTCCCAGTTTCGGACACGAGTGACTCCTCCGATGCGGCGAGACGGCTTGACGCGCGCGCCCAGAGCGGGTGAAATCGGGACCTACAACCGGAAACCCCGGCGACACGGCGCCTCAGCGCGCCAATCCCGCGTCAAGGCACGGCCCCGTCGTCAGCCCCGACGGTAGAGCGCTTTCCAAGATTCACCGACGAGTCCCGGAAACCGCCGGAACGCGACCACCACCAGGTCGGCAGTTGCGGTGCGCGACCACCCACATGACAAGCCCCGGCCTGGCAACGCCTGAGCGTCAGCGACGACGACCACGGCACTGCCGGGCCCGCGGCCGACGAGGAGACACCTGTGTCCACATTCCCACGTGCGCGCGCCCTGCTCGGGCTCGTCACGGCCGGCGCGCTCGTCGCAGCCGGGCTGATCCTTCCGGCGGCGGCCCAGGCGGCGCCCGTCCTGCTCTCACAAGGCAAGACCGCCACCGCGTCCTCCACCGAGAACACCGACTACCTGGCCGCGCGGTATGCCGTCGACGGCGACACCGGCACACGCTGGGCATCCGCCGCCAACGACGCGGAGTGGCTCCAGGTCGACCTGGGCCAGACCTCGCACATCGAGCGGGTCGACCTGCGCTGGGAGGCCGCGTACGGCAAGAACTACGCCATCCAGGTCTCGAACGACGGCTCGAGCTGGACCACGATCAACTCACGCACGGGCGGGACCGGTGGCAACGAGTCGCTCGCGGTGTCCGGCGACGGCCGGTACGTCCGGTTCCTGGGCCAGGCCCGCGGGACGGGCTACGGCTACTCGCTGTGGGAGTTCCAGGTGTTCGGCTCGGCAGGCTCCACGCCCACCGACCCCACGACACCGACGAACCCGGCGGCCTGCGACGACGACAACGTCGCGGCCGGCAAGACGACCTCGGCGTCCTCGACCGAGGGCGGTGGCGACCAGTCCAAGCTGGCCGCGGACGGGAACGCGGGCACCCGCTGGTCGAGCGCGTGGAGCGACAACCAGTGGTGGCAGGTGGACCTGGGCGCGTCGACGAGCGTGTGCGGCGTGACCCTGAACTGGGAGGCCGCCTACGGCAAGACCTTCCAGGTGCAGGTCTCGGACAGCCCGTCGTCAGGCTTCACGACCATCGCGACGGTCACCAACGGCACGGGCGGCGCCAACCAGGTGGTCGCGGCGTCCGGCAAGGGCCGCTACCTGCGCCTCAACCTCCAGACGCGCGCGACCGGCTACGGGTTCTCGCTCTGGGAGGTCACGGTCTCCACACCGTCGGGCTCGACGACGCCGACGGACCCCACCGACCCCACCACGCCCACGGGGGACCTCTACAACCCCCGGATCCCCGACGGGCCCAATGACGGCAAGGTCAAGGTCGCGGGCTCGCAGGGCAACTGGGCGCTGCAGGTCGACGGCAAGCAGTGGGTGGTCAAGGGCATGACGTGGGGCCCGGCGATCTCGGAGTTCGCGGGCCACGTCGCCAACCTCAAGGCCATGGGCGTCAACACGATCCGGACGTGGGGCACGGACGCGGGCAGCAAGACGCTGTTCGACCAGGCCGCGGCCAACGGCATCCGGGTGATCGCCGGGTTCTGGCTGGCGCCCGGTGGCGGGCCCGGCTCGGGCGGCTGCCCGGACTACGTCAACGACGCGGCGTACAAGAGCACGTCGATGAACGACATCCTCACGCAGGTCCGCGCCTACAAGGACAACCCCGGCGTGCTCATGTGGGACGTCGGCAACGAGTCGCTGCTGGGCCTGGGCTCGTGCGGCACGGTGGGCGGGGGAGTCGAGGCCAACCGCAACGCGTACGCCAAGTTCGTCAACGACGTCGCGGTCGAGATCAAGAAGATCGACCCCAACCACCCGGTCACGTCGACCGACGCATGGACCGGCGCCTGGCCGTACCTCAAGGCGAACACCCCGGCGCTCGACCTCTACGGCCTGAACAGCTACGGCGCGGTGTGCTCGACCAAGCAGACGTGGGTCAGCGGCGGCTACACCAAGCCGTACATCCTCACCGAGGGCGGGCCGGTCGGCTCGTGGGAGGCGGACCCGGACGTCAACGGGATCCCGAACCAGGGCACCGACCAGGACAACGCCAACGGCTACGTCAAGTCCTGGAACTGCCTGGGCCAGCACAACGGCGTGGCGCTGGGCGCGACCATGTTCCACTACGGCACCGAGGGCGACTTCGGCGGCATCTGGTTCAACGTGATCCCCGGCGGCAACAAGCGCCTGAGCTACTACGCGATCGCCAAGATGTACGGCGGCTCGGCGGGCAACGCGGGCGTCAACACCCCGCCGACCTTCCAGTCGATGTCGATCGACAACAGCACCAGCATCGTCGCCGGCGCCACGGTGACGCTCCGCGCGGCGGTCAGCGACCCGCAGGGCGACCCGATCAACTACGTCACGTTCGTCAACAGCCAGCCGATCAACGACGCGGGCGGCCTCCAGTGGGTCGAGCACACCCGCAACGGCAACGTGTTCACGTTCACCGCGCCCCAGGCGCTCGGCGTGTGGAAGGCCTACCTGTTCGCCGAGGACGGCAAGGGCAACGTCGGAGTCCAGACGGTCTCGTTCCGGGTGGTCCCGCCCGCCGTGAGCGGCACGAACATCGCCAAGGGCAAGACCGCCACGGCCTCGTCGTTCGACCCGTGGAACGGCAACTGGACACCCGGGCAGGCCGTGGACGGCGACTACACCACCCGCTGGTCGTCCAACTGGTCCGACAACGAGTGGATCCAGGTGGACCTCGGCTCCAAGCAGTCGTTCCGCACCATCCAGTTGGTCTGGGAGGCGGCGTACGCCAAGGGGTACCTCGTCCAGACGTCCGACAACGGCAGCACCTGGACGACGCTCAGCACCGTGGCCAACGGCGACGGCGGAGTCGACACGCTGAACGTCGACGGCAGCGCGCGTTACGTGCGGCTGCAGGGCGTCACCCGCGGCACCGCGTACGGGTACTCGCTGTACGAGCTGGGGATCTACTCCTGAGCCGCCGCCCGCGCCCCTGACCCTCCGTACGGGGCGCGGGCGGCCACCCGCGCGTGGGGGACCACGCGCCACGATCCGGTCCGGGCGGGGACGTGGGCTGCGGCCCCGCCCGGACCGACCCTCGCAGCCCGCGCAGGTGACCGTGGCCCGACCCGACGAAGGAGTGACCATGCAGTTCTCCACCCACCCGCGGCGCCGGCGAGCGACCGCCTGGCTGGCCGCGGGCCTGGCCGGCGCGCTCGCGGCGGTCGGCGCCATCGCGGCGTTGACGACGGCGCTCACGACGACGCTGACGGCGACCTCGGCCGCCGCGGCGCCCACCAACATCGCGCTCGGCAAGCCCGCCTCCGCCTCGTCGGCGGAGGGCCCGGACTTCGTCGCGACGAAGGCCGTCGACGGCAAGGCCGACACGCGCTACGCGAGCGCGTTCGCGGACAACCAGTGGCTCCAGGTCGACCTCGGCTCGGCCGCGTCGATCTCGCAGGTCGTGATCCAGTGGGAGGCCGCCTACGCCAAGTCGTTCCAGGTCCAGGTCTCCAACAGCCCGACCTCGGGCTTCACCACGGTCGCGAGCGTGACCAACGGCGGCGGCGGCACGCAGACCGTCAACGCGGCCGGCAACGGCCGCTACGTGCGCCTCAACCTGCAGACGCGGGCCACCGGCTACGGGTTCTCGCTGTGGGAGCTGCAGGTGTTGGGCGACGGCGGATCGACGCTCCCGCCCTATAGCCCCAAGCCGCTGCCGCCCGCGCCGCCGGGCGCCGACACGCTGGTCACGCACCACGAGTTCCAGGCCAACTGCGTTCCGACGCACACGCTGCCCGACGACCCGATCGTGTACCCGGGCCAAGCGGGCGCGTCCCACAGCCACACGTTCATGGGCAACCGCTCGACGAACGCGGCCACGACGTACGACTCGCTGCGCGCGAGCACCACGACGAGCTGCACGGTTCCGCAGGACCTGTCCGCCTACTGGTTCCCGACGCTCCTGCGCGCGGGCAAGCAGGTCATCTCGCCGAGTCAGCAGACGATCTACTACAAGGCCGGGATCCTCGACTACAAGAACGTGCGGCCTTTCCCGGCGGGCCTGCGGTACGTCGTCGGCAACATGCACGCGACGCTGGAGGAGTTCAGAGACGCGCCCGGCACGGTCGAGGGCTTCGAGTGCGGCGACTACACGCACATGTACGACATCCCGACGGTCAACTGCCCGGCGGGCTCCGAGCTCAACATCCGGTACCAGGCGCCGAGCTGCTGGAACGGCACGGACCTGGACTCCGCCGACCACAAGTCGCACATGGCGTACCCCGTCAACGGCGAGTGCCCGGCCACGCACCCGGTGCCCGTGCCGATGGTCGAGTTCAAGATCTCGTGGCCGGTGAGCGGCAACCTCTCGGACGTGTCGTTCTCGAGCGGCCGCGGGTACTCGTTCCACTACGACTTCTTCAACGCGTGGGACCAAGACGTCCTGACCGCGCTCGTCCAGCACTGCGTGAACGGCGGCCTGCAGTGCAACCCGCGCGGGTTCGACCTGTACAAGCCGTGGGCCGGCGGCGTGCTCGACGACAACTTCCGCCTGATCGGCTGACCCCCACACGTCTCGAAGGAGTCTCATGCACACGCATCACTCGGGCGCGCCTCGACGGCGCAGCCTGTTGGCCTCGGTCGTCTCGTTGGCGCTCGTGACGGCGGGCGCGGTCACGGCCCTCGCCACCAGCGCGTCGGCCGCGCCGGTCAACCTCTCCCAGGGCAAGGCTGTCACGGCGTCCTCCACCGAGGACGCCACCTACTACCCGGCCAGGTACGCGGTGGACGGCAGCACGACCACGCGCTGGTCGAGCGCCTGGTCGGACGACCAGTGGATCCAGGTGGACCTGGGCCAGACCGCGACGCTCGACCACGTCGAGCTCGCGTGGGAGGGCGCCTACGGCAAGGCGTTCGGAGTCCAGGTCTCCGACAACCCGACCAGTGGCTTCACCACGGTCGCGACGGTGGCCAACGGCGCTGGCGGCAACCAGTCGATCGCCGCGTCCGGCGCGGGCAGGTACGTCCGGCTCGCGTTGCAGACGCGCGCGACGGGCTACGGCTTCTCGCTGTGGGAGCTACGCGTCTTCGGGACGCCTGGCACGAGCCCGACGAGCAACCCGACGACGGACCCCACGACCCCGTCCGGGTGCGGCACGACGAACGTCGCGCTCGGCCGTCCGGCCTCGTCGTCGTCGGTCCAGGCCGGCACCGACTACGTCGCCGCGAGCGCGTTCGACGGCAAGGCGGACACGCGCTGGTCGAGCGCGCCAGCCGACGGTGAGTGGCTGCAGGTGGACCTCGGCTCGTCGAAGTCGTTGTGCAGCGTGCAGCTCGACTGGGAAGGCGCGTACGGCAAGGCCGTGAACGTCCAGGCCTCGTCGTCGCCGACCTCGGGCTTCACGACGATCGGCGCCGTAGCCAACGGGACCGGCGGCAAGCAGACCGTCGCGGTCGACGGCGCGGGCCGCTACCTGCGCCTCCAGGGGGTCGCTCGCGGCACGGGCTACGGTTACTCGCTGTGGGAGGTCCGCGTGTATGAGGGATCGGGCGGCAACCCGACGCCGACTCCGACCAACCCCACCCCGACGCCCACCGGCCCGACCGTGCCGGGCGCCGACCCGGTGAACCCGGACTTCGGCCCGAACGTCCACGTGTTCACGCCGCAGATGACGCAGGCGCAGATCCAGTCGGTCCTCGACTCGACGTTCACGGCGCAGGAGACCGCGCAGTTCGGCACGCGCCGTGACCAGTTCCTGTTCCTGCCCGGCACGTACGACGTGCAGGCGCACATCGGCTTCAACACCTCGATCAACGGTGTGGGGCGCAACCCCGACGACGTGGACATCACCGGCGGGGTGTGGGTGGACGCGCAGTGGTTCGACGGCAACGCGACGCAGAACTTCTGGCGCTCGGCCGAGAACTTCGCCGTCACGCCCTTCACGGGCGAGGACCGCTGGGCGGTGGCGCAGGCCGCGCCGATGCGGCGCGTGCACATCAAGGGCAACCTCGCGGTGCACAGCTCGGCGTACGGCTGGGCGTCGGGCGGCTACCTCGCGGACAGCAAGGTGGACGGCGAGGTCCGCGCCTGGACTCAGCAGCAGTGGTACACGCGTGACTCCGCAGTCGGGAACTGGGCCGGCGACCTGTGGAACATGGTCTTCTCGGGTGTGCAGGGCGCGCCCGCGACGACGTTCCCCAAGCCGGCGGTGACGACGCTGGCGAACACGGGCGCCATCCGCGAGAAGCCCTACCTGTACCGCGAGAACGGCCGCTGGGCGGTCTTCGTCCCGAGCCTGCGGTCCGGCACCACGGGCGTGACCTGGCCCAACACCCCGGGCACGTCGATCGGACTCGACCGGTTCTACCTGGCCAAGCCCGGTGACTCGGCGGACCGCATCAACCAGGCGCTCGCGCAGGGCCTCAACCTCCTGCTCACGCCCGGCGTGTACGAGCTCGACAGGACGATCGCCGTCGACCGCGCGGACACGGTCGTGCTCGGCCTCGGCTACGCGACGATCGTGCCGACCAAGGGCCAGACCGCCATGCGCGTGGGCGACGTCGACGGGGTGAAGATCGGCGGCGTGCTGTTCGACGCGGGCGTCACCAACTCGCCCGCGATGCTCCAGGTCGGCTCGGCCGGCAACCACACCGACCGCGCGGCCAACCCGGTCTCGATCCACGACGTGTTCGTGCGCGTGGGCGGCCGCATCCCTGGCAAGGTGACCTCGGCCATCGTCGTCAACAGCGACGACACGATCGTGGACCACATCTGGTCCTGGCGCGCCGACCACGGCGCGGGCGTGGGCTGGACGACGAACCCCGCCGACTACGGGCTGGTCGTCAACGGCAACGACGTCAAGGGCTACGGGCTGTTCGTCGAGCACTACCAGAAGTACAACCTGCTTTGGAACGGCGAGAACGGCCGCGTGGTCTTCTTCCAGAACGAGCTGCCGTACGACCCGCCGTCCACCGCGGCGTGGACGCACGACGGAATCCGCGGCTGGGCGGCCTACAAGGTGGCCGACTCGGTGAACACCCACCAGGCGTGGGGGCTGGGGTCGTACTGCGTGTTCACCACCGACCCGTCGATCACGGTCGACAACGGGTTCGAGGTCCCGGTGAAGCCGGGCGTGCGGCTGTACTCGCTCTCGACCGTCTCGCTCGGCGGCCAGGGCACGTACGCGCACGTCGTCAACGGCGTCGGGCCGCAGGCGTCCGGCACCGCGACCGTCCCCGCGACGGTCACGAGCTACGGCGGCTGACGGCCGACGCATGACACGACGGCTCGAGCCCGCTCCGGCTCGGGCCGTCGTGTCATGCGTGCCCGGGGGACTCGGGCGCGGTGCCTGTGCCGCGCTTGCGTCGTCGCACCAGCCAGGCCACGACGACGCCGGAGACGAGCAGCGGCGCGAGCAGGAGCAGGGCGTCGGGTGGGCCTGGCGCCGCGCCTGCAGGGGTGAGCGCGTCGGCGCGCGGGCTGGCCGTGGCAGTCGTCCCCGTCGTCGGCACGCCAGGCGCCTCGGGGACGGCGTGCGGCGTGGTCTCGCCGTGGGCTCCGCCAGCGGCTGGAGCTGCGAGCGCTGCGGGCGTCGACGAGGGCGGGGGCGGGCTGGGCGCGCTCGTCGTCGGGCTGGGCGTGGGGGTAGTCGGGGGAGTGGGAGTAGTCGGGGGAGTGGGAGTAGTCGTGGGAGTGGGAGTAGTCGTGGGAGTGGGGGTGGACGTGGCGACGAGGGTCCGGGCGTCGCGCACCGCGAGGGGCTCGTCGCGCCCGACGATGTCGAGCGTGACGGTGATCGCGGTGTCCGCGGGCAAGCCGGTCAGCGTCGTCTGCGTGCGATCGCCGCCGACTGCCTGCCAGGTGGGCGCGGCGCCACCCGCGGACCACCCGACGCGGAAGCCGTCGGCGGCGGCCGCGGGGGCGGGATCCCACCGCACCACGACCGACGACGATGTCTCCTGCCCGACCGCCATGCCTGAGATCGCGGTGGTGAACTCCGCGCTGCCGAGGAGGAACTCGCCACCGCCAACGCCGCCACCTTCGCCGCCAGCGTCTCCGCCGACGGGGTCGGGGAGCCGCCAGACGAGCGCCCGGAGCGCCGTCGCCGCGGGGAGCCCGTCCACGACCGCGCTGTTGCCGGTGGGCGACGCCGTGACCAGCGCGGGCACCGCGGCGCCGCCCGCGTCGACTAGGTCCACGCGGTGCACGGCGAGCGGATCGGCCCGCGTCCAGGTCACCCGTGCCGACGCGCTGGTGACCTCGTCGACCTCGACGGTCACGTGCACGAGGTCGAGCGTCGACTCCTTCTGGATGTTGTAGTCCGCGAGGGTCCGGCCGTCCTCGAGCTCCTTGCCTGCGAAGGTGAGTCGCTGCTGGTCCGGTGGGATGCCCTCCTTCTCCTGGAGCTTCTGCTCGACGTTCTCGATCGTGTCGCTCGACTCGACCTCGAGGGTCACGGTCTTGCCTGTCTGGGTCCTGACGAAGATCTGCATGGGGACTCCACCTAGGGGCGGGCGGCTGGCCCGTCCTCCCAGTGTCGGATGCGTGTATGCAACCGAGTCGGGACCATGGTCGCGAGCCCGCCCTCGCAGCACTCGCCGTCGGCGTCCCGGAGTCCTAGCGTCGGTGGTGCCGGCCGGTCGAGGGTCGCCCGGCCCGCGCTGGAGGTCGCCATGCTCTCCGACCACACCCCGATGGCCGTGCTCGCCGTCGCAGACCTCGCTCGCGCCCGCGCGTACTACGAGGGCACGCTGGGATTCGCCGCGCCGCGTGAGGCGGGCGACGGCGTGCTCTACGCCGCGGGGGGAGCGAGCTTCCTGGTCTACCAGTCGGGCTACGCCGGGACGAACAAGGCCACTGCCGTGACGTTCTCCGTCCCGGACGGCGTGTTCGACGACGAGGCCGCGGCGCTGCGTGCCGCCGGCGTCGAGTTCCAGACGTTCGACGTCCCCGAGGGCGAGTGGCAGGACGGCGTGCTCGTCGGCTGGGGCATGCGCGCCGCCTGGTTCACCGACCCGGACGGCAACATCCTCAACATCGAGACCGAACAGCCCGCCTGACGCGGCGCCGCTGCCGCGCCTGGAGAGAACTGGCCCTTTGGTCCCTGTCGGCGCGCTGTCCAGCGCCGATACGTTCGCGCCACAACGCCGTGGCCGCGCTCGCGCGGCCACGGTCCGGCGATCGGCGTGGATCGGGGGACGCGATGAGTTTGGACGACGCGATGCTGGCGGTGCGCGGGTTCTTCGTCGAGCACGGGGGAGCGGGGTTGCGGCTCCCCGCGGGCCACACGCCCTCGGGCGACGACGGGTGGCGGCGCCTGACGGCGACCGAGCTGCGCGACTCGACCCTGCTGCTCGAGCTCGACGGGCTGTGCCGCCTCACGATCGCGGGTCCCGTGACGATCGACGAGACGCCGGGGGCAGTCCGGCTGTCCGGCTACTCGTCGGCCTGCTTGGACTGGCGCGAGTTCGGCAGCGCCCGCAGCCACCACGAGGAGTTCACCGACGGCCCCGTGGAGTTCGTCGACACGTGGAGTTGAGCGCCGCGTCCCGACGCCGTCGCGAGCCTTCGAGCGAGCTCCTGAGCGCGTAGCCGGCCTCCGCCAAGACGAACAGGTCGATCGGGACATCGTCGAAGCCGGCCGCGCCCGGCACCGGCTTCGCGGTGACGAGGAAGCGGCGCGCGCCGCCCACGTCCGCCAGCGCCTGCGCGAACAGGTAGGTGCTGCTCAAGTCGAGCGGCGGAGCGCCGGGTGCGAGCAGGCGCGCCCGCACGTCGGCGACGAGCTTGCCGCGGCCGATGAGGTAGGCGCCCACCGGGACCCCGAACAACAGGGCGAGGACGATCACGGCGGCGCATCCCGCCGCCCACCTGGCGGTGGTCGGATCGGCCTCGGCCGGGTCCCACACGAACGTGGCGCCGACTGCGCCTAGCACGGCGCCCGCGCCGTAGAGCACCGCCCAGCTGGCGGTCGCGGGGACGTCGGTCGCCTTGTCCGGCTTCCACTTCCCGCGAAGCCGCAGGTCCAGTCGTGCGAGCAGGCCGATGGCGCCGAAGGTCGCGACGACGACGAGCGCGACCGCGGCCACGGCGCCCCAGAACCACCACCCGTGCAAGCCCGGCTTGAGCCAGCGGCCGAGGAACACGAGGCCGAGCGCGGCCGCAGCCAGGCCGATGGGCAGCAGGAACGCCGGGGGCCACCACCGGCGCAGCACGAGGCGCTGGTCCCCGGGCATCGGCTGAGGAAGCGTCCCGAGCACCATGAGCCCGACGATGAGCGCGACCGCGACCGCCACCGGCCCGCGCGCGTCCAGCGCCTCGTCTGCGTCCATCGCCTTGTCGGCGCGCGCGCCGATCGTCACCAGGACCGCCAACAACGCGGTGAGCACCGCCGAGTGGAGCACGCTCCCCGAGCGCAGTGCCGCGATCGCGATCACCGTGACGAACGCGCCGGCGCCGATGATCGCCGCCGCGGACGCGACCGCGCCGTCGAGCCAGCCGAGCGCCGCGGCCACGAGCAGCGTGCCCCCGACCCCGATGCCGACCGCGCCGAGCAGCCGCGCGAGCGTCCCCGTTCCCGTCAGCCCACGGGTCAGCCAGTACGGCACGAGTGACGCGCCACGCAGCGCCCGAGTCGCGGGCTTGGCGAAGGCGGGCAGGCCCGACGCGCTCGAGTCGAGCATCGAGAGCGCCGCGGCCGCGCCGGTCGCGGCGGTCCGGATGAACTGGTCGCTCGCGGCCTCCGAGGCGGGGGTCTCCTGGCCGATGCCCGATTCGTCGAACGCCTCGAGCGCGCACAATCCCAGCGTGAGGCGATCGGCGGGGCCGACCAGCTCCGGGTTGTTCGACGCGTCCTGCAAGTTGCTCAACAGCGCCGCGTTGTGCGCTGTGAAGCGTGCGCCGTACGACCCCGGGTTGGCGGCGTCGGCGGCGTCGTCGGCGACCGCGCGCGCGAGGACCGGCAACTCCTCGGCGACCGCGTCAAAGTGGAGCAGGTACGCGATGAGCCTTTGGAGGTCCGCGGTGGGATCGGTGATCGGCAGCTCCGGGCCGAGCGGGCTGAGCTCGGCGGCAGGAGCGGCAGCCTCTGGCGGGGCCAGGATCGCCAGGACCTCGTTCAGCGCCGCGACGTGCGCCAGCTTCAACGGGTCGTCGGGGTCGAGGCCGTCGAACAACGTCGTCGCCTCGGCAACTGTGACGGCCCTGCCCGTGGGTCCGGTGGGCAGCGCCGCCGCGACCAGCTCCGCGACGACCGCTGCCGCAGCGACCGCTGCCTCCTCGACGACAGGCGCCTCGGCGTCAGGACCGGCGGGCGCCCCCGCAGCCACGAGCAGGTTGTACGCGCGCCGGATCCGGGCCGGCGTCACGAGCACCTGGGTGAGCCGCGTGATGGCGTCGCAGCGCCCCCACGCCCAGTCGTTCATGCGCCACGAGCTCTTGAGGAACCCGCCGAACCGCGCGAGCGAGTCGCCGCCCAGCTTGTCGTCGTACGTGCGCGACACCAACGCGAAGGGGTTCGCCGTGGCGGCATGTATCTGGGTGAAGCGGATCGGGCCGCTGCCCTCGGTCACCGGCTCGTCGGAGAGCGTCCACGCGACCACGTGTACGTTGCGCAGGACGCGCCACACGAGGGTCGGTCGCTCGCCCTCCGGGGCCGCGATCAGCTGGCTGAGCACGGCCCAGCCGGCGCCGGGGAATTCCTCGGCGTCGAGCAGCCCGACGAACGTGGCGAGCGCGTCCGCGATCACCTCGAACTGCTTCACGACGATGCGGCCGGCGACGCCGCGCGGCCCCTCCTCGATCGCCGGATCCCACGCGGAGAGCGTGGCGGCGACAGCAAGGGCAGTGGCGTTCACGAGGCCCGCCGCCGCCGGGTCGAGCGGGTCGTCGGGCGCCGGGCACATGAACCAGCGGTAGACCCTGTGACGGGTCAGCCACAGCGCCGGTGTGGGGGCGAGGCCCTTGAGCGGCTCCTTGGCCCACATGCCGTCGACCTCGCCGCACACGTGCCGGATCACGCCTGCCGCCACGTCGATGGTGTCCCGGGCGAGTGCGCCCGCGATCCGCGCTGGGTCGTCGGGCGGTCGAACCGCCAGCTTGGTGGTGACGGTCCGGACGAGGTCGGCGGCGGCGTCGGCGATGTCGAGCGCACCCGTGCTACCCCAGCGCCACTCGCCTGGCGCGGGCAGTCCGGTCGCGTCGTCGCCGACCGCCGGCACGTACGCGAGGGCACCGCTTCCGGCGGGCGGTGCCGCCAGGATCGCGGCCTGGGCCTGCGCGATCGCTGCCGTGACGTCGTCGTCCGACCAGCCCGGGTGCGCGGGCGCCGTGCGGGCCAGGTCGCGCTGGGACCGCCTGCGGCGCAGCGCCGCGAAGTACGGGAAGAGGACGTCCGCGGTGCCCGCCAATGCGGCGATCGCGTCCGCCGTGCCCGAGTCGCCCGCGGTCGCTACCACCTCGGCCCGGGTGGCACGGCGCGTGCCGTGCTCGCGGTTGTGGCGCACGACCTCGTCGACAAACGACCGTCCCCCACGGCTCGCGAGCGCCTTCAGGAGTCCGCCGCCCACGCCGAGGAGCGTGGGCACGTCGTCGGGCGCCGGCGGCGAGGTGTCCATGCCGTCGCCGCTGGGCCTGGGGATCACCAAAAGCATGACGCGGTCGACGTCGCTGCTCGCGCGCATGCGGGAGATCGCGCCGATCGCGTGCTCGGTGGGGGTGTTCGCCAGGAGCCCGCCGTCGACGGCGAACCGCGACACGTCGTCGTCACCGGCGAGCCCCCAGGACGCGTGTGGGCCGAGGTCCGGGCGGTCGGCGAGCTCGGGGCCGAACGCGGGGATGAACGTCGGCTCGAAGGCGTAGGGATAGCCCGCCGACGCGCGGGCGGCGAGCGCGAGCTTGCGCGCCAGGTCGGGGCACGGGCGCGGGCCAGGCCCCGAGTCGGTGTCGCTGAACTGGTCGCAAGGCTCGCCGTTCTCGGCGATCAGGCGGGTGAAGTGGAACCAGCCGTCGTGCCGGCTCTGCAACAGGTCCGCGCCGAACGAGTCGACGCTCGGCAACGCGGCGCCCTTGAGCAGGGTCGTCGTGATGGTCAGGTCGACGGGGCGGTCCTCGATCGAGGTGGGCCTCCACCCGGCCGTGAGCCGCTCCATCGCCCTGGTGAGCTCGGGCAGGAAGTACGCCTCGCCGCGCAGGACCGAGCGCGCGTTCTTGGCGCGCGGGTCCTGCAGCAGCGTCTCCATGCGCCCTTGGACCGACCAGATCCGGCGGAGCTCGTTGAGGTCGGCGAGTTCGTTGATCTGCGCCAGCGCGAGGGCCGCGCCGTTGATGCCGCCGGCGGACGTCCCGGAGATCACGTCCGCGCGCGCCTTGACCCCGAGGCGGTCCATGAGCGGTCCCCAGCCGCCGGCGCGGCGGGTGAGCCGGTCGATCTCGCGGACGACGCCACCCATCCAGACAGCGAGCGAGACACCGCCATTGAGCACGACCGCGAAGCGGATCTCCTCGCGGACCTCGGCGACGGTCTCCGCTGCGGCGCCCTCGGCGACGGTCCCGTCGGCAGCGCCCTCGGCGCCGATCACCGCGCACTCCCGGCGGGCACGCGGTCGAGGGTGGACCTCGCCCGCACCGTGATGGTCACCGCGGCGTCGGCGCCGACGATCGGGCGCGCCGCGGCCGGTACAGGGACCCGCACCCTCCACACCCCCGCCGCGGGGTCCTCGTCGGCGAGCGGCGGGTCCTGGGTCACGTCGGGCGCCCAGTCCCGGATCGACGTCGAGAGCGTCGAGTTCCACACCGCCCAGGTCGCCGGTGGCTGGCCCTCCCGCAACGCGATGTCGACGACGAGCACGTCCGCCCAGTCCTCGGCCTGCTCCAGGTGGTCGCGGAACGAGAGCAGCCCGCCCTTGCTGCGCAGCGAGAGCAGCCGCAACCGCAGCACGTGCCGCATCGTGGCCCCGGACCGCGGGTCCTCGGGACGCATCGCGGTCGACGAGAGGTAGGTGCGCACCAGGGGCACCGGAGTCGCGGGCGAGTCCGCCTTCTTGGGGCGCTCGATCTGGATCGGGCACAAGTGGGCCGTGCTCTGCTCGTGCAACACCACCGGCAGGCCTCGGATCGACATCGCGGCCTCGAGCTGCCAGGTCGTCTCGTCGTCGGGCTCGCCCTGCGGGCGCACGTCGGTGAGGTGCGCCTGCACCTCGAGGTCCCCGAACAGGAAGCGACGCAGGTTCTGGTACCCCTCCTCAGAGTTCACGATGCCGAAGCGGCCCGAGTGGCTGCGGTGCACGAACGCGCGGGGCGAGCCCTGCACGTACGCGTTGTCGATCTGCACGAGCCCGTCCGAGCGCGGCCCGACCGCGCGCGCGGGGATCCCCATCGCGACCGCGTAGTCGGCCGCGTTGGTGCCGACCAGGCAGAACACACGCTCGCGGGGGAACGAGCCGTCCGGGATCACGGTCGCGTCGAAATCGCGCACCGGGGAAGTGGGCACCTTCGTCGGGGTCAAGAACTCCTGCATGCGCTTGGGCCCGAAGATGTCCGCGCCCTGGAAGCCGATCGCGTCACGGAGCTTCTCGACGAGCCCGAAGCCCACCGCGAACTCGATGCCGCCGTGCGGCGTGGCGTAGGTGAACACGCGGTCGACCAGGTTCTTCGCGGAGTCCAGCGCCCCGCCGACCTGGTCGTGGTCGGGCACCGCGCGCTGCAGCATGCTGCGCACGACGAGCCCGCCCATCGAGTGCGCGACGAGGAACACGCGCGGCGCGCCCGTCTGCTTGCGCACGAGCAGGACGAGGTCCAGCAGGCTGGCCGCGGCCCGCTCCAGGCTGAACGGGTTGGGGTCGTGCGTGAGCCGCGGCGCGAACTCGTCGTAGAAGCGATGCACCCAGATCGTCGCGGCGGGCACCGAGCCCGGCGCCTGATCGCGCAGGTAGGAGGCTTGGTCGCCGCGCACCAGCAGCTCGTAGTCGTGGTCGATCATCAGGCGCAGCAACGGGCTCTCGAACTGGTGGAACACCGGGCGGTCGGCGCCGTCGACGCGCACCTGCACCGAGCCCTCGTTGAAGCCGTAGAACGGGTCGTCGACCGCGGTGCTGATACCCGATGGGCCACCGGCGTACCCGCGTACATAGATCACAGGAAGCCGTCCGTCGCCTGCGTACGCCATGTCCGCCTCCAGTCGGGTGGCGGCACGCCCCACCGGCAACCCCGCCACCAGTCAGGATGGCGCGCCGGGACGGTAGATACCAGGCGAAACGGGCGCCCCTGTGCGCACGGCGGCGCGGCCGGGGCGAGGCTCGGCGATCTGGCCCTGGTTCGGCCTGAGGCTAGGCGGCGTCGAGGCGCGCGACGAGTACCGGGCACCCCGCGCCGCGCGCGACGTCACGGCTCACGGCGCCGACGAGCGTGCCGCGCACGAAGCCGAGCCCGCGGGAGCCGACGACCAGCAGGCTCGCGGCGTGCGAGGCCGCGACCAAGGCGTGCACAGGGTGGTCGTCGCACAACAGCGTCATCACGCGCACGCCCGGATGCAGGTGGGTGAGCGTGTCGGCGACCTCCAGCGCCAGGTCGTGGCTCGGGTCGACGTCGCGGTCCGTGGGCAGCCACCGGTCCGCGGGCTCGGGCACCAGCATGCGGTCTCGTCCGAACGGCGCCGCGGCGGTCGGCCGTGCGTGCAGCACGTGGAGCTCGGCCCCGGTGCGGGCTGCCTCGCGCGCCGCGATCCCCGCGGCCAGGCGCGACGACTGCGACCCGTCCACGCC
>JAEWOA010000228.1 GCA_023461115.1 Actinomycetes bacterium | reverse complement strand
ATCGAACATCAGCGAGAAGGCGAAATCCTTCAACGCGTTCCGCTCGCTTTCGCTGACCCGTTCGAGATTCCGCTGATATTTGTAGCCAATATAGTATCCGTGAATGGATTCGTCGCGGATGATCAGGCGGATCAGGTCGGCAGTATTGGTCAGCTTGGCGCGGCTGGACCAATACATCGGCAGATAGAAGCCCGAATAAAACAGGAAGCTTTCCAGAAACACGCTGGCGATCTTACGTTTCAGCGGGTCCGCGCCCGCCTTGTATTCATCGACGATCAGTCGGGCCTTACCTTGCAGATGCGGGTTTTCCTCGGACCAGCGGAACGCTTCGTCCACTTCCTTCGTGGAACACAGCGTCGAGAAGATCGAGCTGTAGGACCGCGCATGGACCGCCTCCATGAATGAGATGTTCGACAGAACCGCCTCTTCATGCGGCGTCATCGCATCCGGGATCAGCGACGGCGCACCGACGGTGTTCTGGATCGTATCCAGCAGCGTCAGACCGGTGAACACGCGTATGGTCAGCTCGCGCTCCTCGGGACGCAAGGTCGCCCAACTTTGCACGTCATTTGACAGCGGCACCTTTTCCGGCAGCCAGAAATTCGCCGTCAGACGGTTCCAGACCTCAAGGTCTTTCTCATCCTCAAGCCGGTTCCAGTTGATCGCCCGCAACGCCGTCCGCTGCATCATCTGATCCTTCATGTCGGAAGAACCCCTTTTTATAAATCCAAAAGAAGGGTCCGGGGATGCCCCCGGACTTCAGCGTTACAACGAGCAGGACACGCAGCCCTGAACTTCAGTGCCTTCCAGGGCGGCCTGGCGCAGACAGATATAGTAGATCGTCTTGATGCCCTTCTTCCACGCATAGATCTGGGCGCGGTTGATGTCGCGGGTCGTGGCTTCAGCTGGGAAGAACAGCGTCAGGGATAGGCCCTGATCCACATGCTCGGTCGCGGCGGCATAGACATCGATGATCGCGTCGGGGCCGATCTCATAGGCGTCGCGGTAATATTCCAGATTGTCGTTCGTCATGAAGGCAGCTGGATAATAGACGCGACCGATCTTGCCTTCCTTGCGGATCTCGATCTTGGAGACGATCGGGTGGATCGAGCTGGTCGAGTTGTTGATATAGCTGATCGATCCGGTCGGCGGCACCGCTTGCAGGTTGCGGTTATACAGCCCGTGTTTCATGACGTCGGCCTTCAACTGCGCCCAGTCATCGCGGGTCGGCAGAGTGATCCCTTCGAAGACCCGCGCAACATCGGCCATGACAGGCAGCCAGTCACGTTCTGTATATTTGTCGAAGAACGTGCCGTCGGCATATTTCGACTTGTCGAAATCCTTGAAGGTCCGGCCATGTTCGCGCGCCAGCAGGTTCGAGGCGCGGATCGCGTGATAGGCGACGGCGGCGAAATAGACGCTGGTGAACTCGACCGATTCCGGGCTGCCGTAATGGATATGCTCGCGCGCAAGGAAGCCGTGCAGGTTCATCTGCCCCAGACCAACCGCATGCGCCTCATCATTGCCGCGCCGGATTGAGGGCACAGCGTCAATGGCCGACATCTCGGACACGGCGGTCAGGGCGCGAATGGCGGTTTCAATGGTCGCCCCGAAATCCGGCCCATCCATCGTTGCCGCGATGTTCAACGAGCCGAGGTTGCAAGAAATATCGGTGCCCAGATGGGCATAGGACAGATCTTCGTTGAATTCTGACGCTTCGTTCACCTGCAGGATTTCGCTGCAGAGGTTCGACATGGTGATGCGGCCGTGGATAGGGTTGGCCTCGTTCACCGTGTCTTCGAACATGATGTAGGGATAGCCGGATTCGAACTGGATCTCGGCAATCGTCTGGAAGAATTCACGCGCGTTGATCTTCTTCTTCTTGATGCGCTTGTCGTCCACCATCTCGGCATATTTCTCGGTCACCGAGATTTCCGAGAACGGCACGCCATAGACCTTTTGCACGTCATGGGGCGAGAACAGATACATGTCCTCGTTCTTCTTGGCCAATTCGAAGGTCACGTCCGGAATGACGACGCCGAGAGACAAGGTCTTGATGCGGATTTTTTCATCCGCGTTTTCGCGCTTGGTATCGAGGAAACGCAGAATGTCAGGATGGTGCGCGTTCAGATAGACCGCCCCTGCCCCCTGGCGCGCGCCCAACTGGTTGGCATAGCTGAAGCTGTCTTCCAGCAGCTTCATCACCGGAATGACGCCCGAGGACTGGTTTTCGATCCCTTTGATCGGCGCCCCGGATTCGCGGATATTGGTCAGCATCAGCGCGACGCCCCCACCCCGCTTGCTGAGTTGCAGCGACGAGTTGATCGCGCGGCCGATGGATTCCATGTTGTCTTCCATCCGCAACAGGAAGCACGAAATCAGCTCACCCCGGGATTTCTTGCCCGCGTTCAGGAAGGTCGGAGTTGCGGGCTGGAAGCGGCCCGACAGGATTTCTTCCATAAAGCGCAACGCCTGCGCCTCATCCCCTCGCGCCAAGGCCAGCGCAACCATCACGACGCGATCCTCATAACGTTCAAGGAAACGCTGACCGTCGCGGGTCTTCAGCGTGTAGCTGGTGTAATATTTGAACGCGCCGAGGAAGGTCGGAAAGCGGAACTTGCGGGCATAGGCCGCATCCCAGATCGCGCGTTGGAAGTTCTTGGAATATTGGTCCAGCACCTCCGGCTCGTAATAGCCTTCCTCGACCAGATAGCGCAGCTTTTCATCCAGGTTGTGGAAGAAAACCGTGTTCTGGTTCACGTGTTGAAGAAAATACTGACGCGCGGCCATGCGATCCGCATCGAAACGGATGTTGCCGTCTGCGTCATACAGATTCAGCATCGCATTCAACGCGTGGTAGTCCAGCGTCGGCTTTACACTGTCAAGCATTCCATCCCCCGGAGTTTTTCCAAGCCCGTGCGCACTCGGGCCACATCGATCTCATTTCCCGCCAGTTCGAAACGATACAGAACCGGCACTTTGCATTTCTCGGAGATGACGCGACTGGCCAAGGCATAGGTCGCGCCAAAATTGCGGTTTCCCGCGCCGATGACGCCGCGCAACAGGGCGCGACGCTCGGGGTCATTCAAAAAGCGGATCACCTGTTTCGGGACCGCGCCGCGCCCCTCGCCATCGGCAAAAGTCGGACAGACCAGCACGAATTGGCGAAGGGGTTGTGGCATCGCGTCCCTGGGCGAGATCGGGATCCGAAGTGCGGGCATACCAAGCGCGGCGATAAACCGCGCGGTATTGCCGGATACGGACGAGAAATAGACCAGATCCGCCACATCACGCCTGTCAGGCCAGAGCGCCGATCATATCGGGACGAAAGCCCGCCCAATGCGCGTCGCCAGCGATGACCACCGGTGCCTGACGATAGCCAAGCGCGGTCACCCGCTCCATCGCGTCGGCATCTTCGGTCAGATCGATAACGCTGTAGGAAATGCCGC
>JAEWOA010000227.1 GCA_023461115.1 Actinomycetes bacterium | reverse complement strand
GCGGTGACGAGCAAGGAGCTCGCCGCCCTCGTGGGCGCGGTCGTCGCTGGCGGGGGAGCGGCGCTCGTGCTCCACGAGGAGTCCGCGGCGCCGATTGCCGACGTGCCGCTGCCGTCGTCGGGCGATCTGCTCGTGATCGTCGGCCCCGAGGGCGGGATCGGCGACGACGAGCTCGCGCGCCTCGTCGCGGCGGGCGCCACCACCGCGCGCCTTGGCCCGCACGTGCTGCGCACCTCCACGGCGGGCCCCGTCGCGCTGGCCTTGCTCGCCCAACGCCTAGGCCGCTGGACCTGACGGCTGGAGTGCACGCTCGCGGCTGGAGTGCACGCTCGCGGCTGGAGTGCACGCTCGCGGCTGGAGTGCACGCTCGCGGCTGGAGTGCACGCTCGCGGGTGGGTGAGCGTGCACTCCAGACCGGTCAGCGGGTGTCGCTGGTTGACTCCACCGCTGAGCGGCCAGCTTCCAGGCGGGCGACCGGGACGCGGAACGGGGAGCACGACACGTAGTCCAGGCCCGCGCCGTGGAAGAAGCGGATCGACTCCGGGTCGCCGCCGTGCTCGCCGCAGACCCCGATCTTGAGGCCGGGGCGCGTGGCGCGGCCTTCCTCGACGGCGACCTTGACCAGGCGCCCGACGCCGCGCTCGTCGATCGTCTCGAACGGCGACACCGCGAGCACGCCGTTGGCGGTGTACTGCGCGAAGAACGCGCCCTCGACGTCGTCGCGCGAGAAGCCCCACGTCGTCTGCGTCAGGTCGTTGGTGCCGAACGAGAAGAACTCGGCCTGCTCGGCGATCCGCCCGGCGGTGAGCGCCGCGCGCGGCAGCTCGATCATCACGCCGACCGGCGCGGTCACGTCGACGCCGGCCTCCGCGGAGATCGACGCCATCATCGCGAGCGCCTCGTCGCGCACCAGCCGCAGCTCCTGCGTCGAGCCGACCAGCGGCACCATGATCTCGGGCCGCGGGTCCAAGCCCTCGCCCTTGAGGCGCGCGGTCGCCTCGCACACCGCGCGGATCTGCAGCGCGAACAGTCCCGGGATCACCAGGCCGAGCCGCACACCGCGCAGGCCGAGCATCGGGTTGGCCTCGTGCATCCGCCGCACGGCGCCCAGCAGCGCGACGTCGTGCGGGTCCTCCTCGCCGCGCGCGGCGGCCAGCGCCACCCGCACGGAGAGCTCGGTGAGGTCCGGGAGGAACTCGTGCAGCGGCGGGTCGATCAGGCGGATCGTCGTCGGCAGCCCGTCCATCTCGCGCAGCAGCCCGACGAAGTCCTCGCGCTGCACCGGGAGCAGGGCGTCGAGCGCGGTCTGGCGCTCGTCGTCGTCGTGTGCCAGCACCAGGCGCTCGACGAGCACGCGCCGCTCGCCCAGGAACATGTGCTCGGTGCGGCACAGGCCGATGCCCTGCGCGCCGAGCCGGCGGGCGCGGGCCGCGTCCTCGGGCGTGTCTGCGTTGGCGTGCACGCGCAGGCGGCGGGCCGAGTCGGCGTGCGTGAGGATCCGGTCGACCGCGCTGACCAGCTCGCGCGTCTCGTCGTCGGCCGCGTCGGCGAGCGCCGCGTCCAGGCCGTCGTCGAGGTAGCGGGACACGGGCGAGGGCATGACCGGGACGTCGCCCAGGAACACCTCGCCCGTCGAGCCGTCGATCGCGATGACGTCGCCCTCGTGCACGGTGTGGCCGTGCGCGCGGAACACGCGCGTGTTCGGGTCGATGTCGAGCGCCTCGGCGCCGACGACGCACGTGCGGCCCATGCCGCGCGCCACCACCGCGGCGTGCGACGTCTTGCCGCCGCGGGCCGTGAGCACGCCGACCGCGGCGATCATGCCGCCGAGGTCGTCGGGGTTGGTCTCGCGGCGCACCAGCACCACGTCCTTGCCGTCGGCCGCCCACTCCTGCGCGGTCGCGGCGTCGAACACCGCCATGCCCACGGCGGCGCCGGGGGAGGCGGCCATGCCCTTGGCGACGAGCGTGCGGTCGTCGGTGGGCGCGAACTGCGGGAACAACAGCTGCGAGAGCTGCGCGCCGGTGACGCGGCCGAGCGCCTCGTCCATGGTGATGAGGTTCTCGTCGACGAGCTGCACCGCGACGCGGAACGCCGCGGGCGCGGTGCGCTTGCCGACGCGTGTCTGCAGCATCCAGAGCTTGCCGCGCTCGACCGTGAATTCGATGTCGCACAGGTCGCGGTAGTGGGTCTCGAGCTGGCGCATCGCGCGCCGCAGGTCGGCGTACGCCTCGGGGTCGATCTCGCCGAGCTCGGCCAGGCCCGAGGTGTTGCGGATGCCCGCGACCACGTCCTCGCCCTGCGCGTTGGCCAGGTAGTCGCCGTAGACGCCGGCGCGCCCGGTGGCCGGGTCGCGCGTGAAGGCCACGCCCGTGCCGCTCGTCGGGCCCAGGTTGCCGAACACCATCGCGCACACGTTGACCGCGGTGCCCAGGTCGTCGGAGATCCGCTCCTTGCGGCGGTAGAGCCGCGCGCGCTCGGTGTTCCACGAGTCGAACACCGCGTTGATCGCGAGGTCGAGCTGCTCGCGCGGGGACTGCGGGAAGTCGCGGCCCGTCTGGTCGCGCACGATGTCCTTGTAGGTGTCGACGAGCGCGCGCAGGTCGTCGGTGCCGAGCTCGATGTCCGACGAGACGCCGCGCGCGGCCTTCGCCTTGTCGAGCGCGTCGGCGAACTCCTCGCCGGGGATGCCCAGCACCGTGCGGCCGAACATCTGCACCAGGCGGCGGTAGGAGTCCCACGCGAAGCGCTCGTCGCCCGTGAACTGCGCGAGCCCGTGCACGGTGAGGTCGTTGAGGCCCACGTCCAGGACCGTCTCCATCATCCCGGGCATCGAGAACTTGGCGCCCGAGCGCACGGACACCAACAGCGGGTCGGCCGGGTCCCCGAAGTGCCGGGACATCGCGTCCTCGAGCCGGCGCATCGCCATCGTCACCTCGACGCGCAGCTCGGGCGGCACGTGGCCGTCGCGCATGTACTCGCGGCAGGCCACGGTCGTGATGGTGAACCCCGGCGGGACCGGCAGGCCCAGGCGGGTCATCTCCGCCAGGCCCGCGCCCTTGCCGCCCAAGAGGTCCTTGGCGTCCTTGTCGCCCTCGGCGAAGTCCCACACATACCCGGCCACGATTGCCACCTTCCGCGTCGGGCCTCGTTGCCCGGCTCGCTCCTCCTAGCCGCCGGGCGGCGTTGCCCGGCGGCGACACGCCCAGTCTTGACCCCCCGCTGGGGCCTCTCAACGGGACCATGGTCCGGTTCTCGCTGACCTGCGCGATCATGCGCGGGGCCAATTCCAGGAGCGAAGAGGCGAAGGCGGGTCGGTAGACTCCTCACGACATCCGCGGCCGCGCCCGGTCGGGCACGCAGCGGGACGAGAGTGGGAGGACGCGGCGCACCGCCGAGCACATGGCCGAGACGAGCCCCACCCCCACTCATCCGCCCGCCCGGGTCGAGCACCGCATCCTGGTCCCCGCCGACGTCTCGATGGTCGAGCTGCTCGGCCTGCGCGACGAGGTGCTGCGCGCGATCGAGAACGGCTTCCGCGGGGTCGACATCCATGTGCGCGGCAACCAGGTCACCATGCGCGGCGCCGCGGGCGACGTGGCACTGGCCGCGCGGCTCGTCGACGAGCTCGTCGAGATGGCGGCGGCGGGCACGCCGTTGACGCCCGACGTCGTGAGCCGCTCGATCGCGATGCTCACCGCCGCGACCGCGACCAAGCCGGCCGACATCCTGACCTTCAACATCCTGTCTTCGCGCGGCAAGACGATCCGCCCCAAGACGTCGGGGCAGAAGGACTACGTCGACGCGATCGACCGCCACACCGTGACCTTCGGCATCGGGCCTGCAGGCACCGGCAAGACCTACCTGGCCATGGCCAAGGCCGTGCAGGCGCTGCAGGCGCGCCAGGTCAACCGGATCGTGCTGACGCGGCCCGCGGTCGAGGCCGGTGAGCGGCTCGGGTTCCTGCCCGGCACGCTCTCGGAGAAGATCGACCCGTACCTGCGCCCGCTGTACGACGCGCTGCACGACATGGTGGACCCCGAGTCCATCCCGCGGCTCATGGAGGCCGGGACGATCGAGGTGGCGCCCCTGGCCTACATGCGCGGGCGCACGCTCAACGACTCGTTCATCATCCTCGACGAGGCGCAGAACACCTCGGTCGAGCAGATGAAGATGTTCCTCACGCGCCTCGGCTTCGGCAGCAAGGTCGTCGTCACCGGCGACGTGACGCAGGTGGACCTGCCCGGCGGCACGACGTCGGGCCTCCGCGTGGTGGAGCAGATCCTCGGCGGCGTCGACGACGTCGCGTTCTGCCGCCTGACGTCGTCGGACGTGGTCCGGCACCGCCTGGTCAGCGAGATCATCGACGCCTACTCCCGATGGGACGCCCGCTCATGAGCATCGAGGTCAACAACGAGTCCGGCTACGAGGTCGACGAGGCCGAGTTCGCGGACCTCGCGCGGTACGTGCTGGACCAGATGCACGTGCACCCGCAGACCGACCTGTCCATCCTCATGGTGGGCTCCGACACCATGACCGACCTGCACGTCAAGTGGATGGACGAGCCGGGCCCCACCGACGTGCTGTCGTTCCCGATGGACGAGCTGCGGCCCGGCCGGGAGGGCGCGCAGACGCCCGCCGGCCTGCTCGGAGACGTGGTGCTGTGCCCCGAGGTGGCCGCGCAGCAGGCGCACGCCGCGGGCCACTCGACCGCGGAGGAGCTGCTGCTGCTGACGACGCACGGCATCCTGCACCTGCTCGGCTTCGACCACGCCGAGCCCGAGGAGGAGAAGGAGATGTTCGCGCTGCAGCGCCGCCTCCTGCTCACGTTCCTCGCGACCCGATGAGCGCGCGATGAGCGAGGCCCGATGAGCGACGTCCCGGTCGGCGTGCTGATCGCGGTCGCGGTGCTCGGCATCGCGGCCGCGGCCGTCATGTCCGCGGGCGAGGTCGCGGTGCTGCGAGTGACGCGCGCCGCGGTGGCCGAGCTGTTCGCGGACCGCAATCCCGCGGCGGCGCGCGTCGAGCGGCTCGTCGAGCACCCGCGCCGCGTCGCGTCGGGGGCGTCGTTCGTGCGACTGCTCGCCGAGATGGTCGCGATCGTGTGCCTCACGGTCGCTGTCGCCGCGTCTGGCCTGCCGTGGTGGGGTGTGCTGCTGGTGGCCGTCGCGCTCGCGGGGCTCATCGCGTACGTGCTGGTGCGCGTCAGCCCGCGCACGCTCGGGCGGCGCCACCCCGTGCGCACGCTGACGTTCGTCTCGCGGCCGCTGACGCTCGCGGCGCGGCTCGCGGGCGGGCTCGGCGGGGCCTCGTCGGCCTCGGGCCTGGTCGACGACCCGGACGAGCTGCGGGACATGGTGCAGCGGGTCAGCGAGTCGGAGGTGATCGAGGCCGACGAGCGCGAGCTGTTCCGCTCGGTGCTCGAGCTCGGGGACACGCTCACGCGCGAGGTCATGGTGCCGCGCACCGACATGCTGACCGCCTCGGTGGGCACACCCGCGCGCAAGGTGCTCAACCTCCTGCTGCGCTCGGGCTACTCGCGCGTGCCGGTGGTGGGCGACTCGGTCGACGATCTGCGCGGCGTGGTCTACCTCAAGGATGTCGTCGCGCGGCTCGTGGGCGCGGGCGGCGACCCCGCCGCGCTGGAGTCGCCCGTCGAGAACTTCGCGCGGCCCGCGGTCTTCGTGCCCGAGTCCAAGCCCGTCGACGACCTGCTGCGCGAGCTCCAGGAGGGCTCGTCGCACATCGCGCTCGTCGTCGACGAGTACGGCGGCATCGCGGGGCTGGTGACCATCGAGGACGTGCTCGAGGAGATCGTCGGCGAGCTCACCGACGAGCACGATCCCAGCGGTCCGGTAGTCGAGGACCTGGGCGGCGGCGTCTTCCGGGTGCCCGCGCGCCTCGGCCGCGACGAGCTCGGCGAGCTGTTCGGGCTCGAGGTCGACGACGAGGACGTGGACTCCGCCGGCGGTCTGCTGTCCAAAGCACTCGGTAAAATCCCCCTGCCCGGATCCGCGGGCGAGATCCACGGCCTGCGCCTGGAGGCCGAGCGGGTCGAGGGCCGCCGGCGCCGGCTCGCCACTGTGCTGGTGAGCCGCGTCCCTGACACCCCGGTCGCGGCCGAGAACGACGGAGCAACACCATGACTGAGACCAACCCCGACTTCCGCTCGGGCTTCGCGTGCTTCGTCGGGCGTCCCAACGCCGGCAAGTCGACGCTCACCAACGCGCTCGTCGGCGCCAAGGTCGCCATCACGTCCGGCCGGCCGCAGACGACGCGGCACACGGTCCGCGGCATCGTGCACCGGCCCGACGCGCAGCTCGTGCTCGTCGACACCCCCGGGCTGCACCGGCCGCGCACGCTCCTGGGCGAGCGGCTGAACGCGTTGGTGCGCGACACCCTGACCGAGGTCGACGTCGTGGGCTTCTGCCTGCCCGCCGACGAGAAGATCGGCCCCGGTGACCGGTTCATCGCCGAGCAGCTCGCGCGGCTCTCGCCCGAGGGCCGCGCCGGGGTCCCGGTCGTCGCCGTCGTCACCAAGGCCGACAAGGTGCCGCGCGAGCGGCTCGCCGAGCAGCTGATCGCGGTCGACCAGCTCGGCGCGTGGGCGGACGTCGTGCCCGTCTCGGCGCAGGACGGCTACCAGGTGGACGTCGTCGCCGACGTGCTCGTCGGGCACCTGCCCGAGGGGCCGGCGCTGTACCCCGAGGGCGAGCTGACCGACGAGCCCGAGCAGGTCATGGTCGCCGAGCTCGTCCGCGAGGCGGCGCTCGAGGGCGTGCGCGACGAGCTGCCGCACTCGCTCGCCGTGGTCGTCGAGGAGATCGTGCCGCGCGACCAGCCCCCGGGCGCCGACGGGCGCCAGCTCCTCGACGTCCGGGTCAACCTGTACGTCGAGCGCGACAGCCAGAAGGCCATCGTCATCGGCCGCGCCGGTGCCCGCCTGCGTGACGTCGGCACGCGTGCCCGCACGCAGATCGAGGCCCTGCTCGGCGCACGCGTGTTCCTGGACCTGCACGTCAAGGTCGCCAAGGACTGGCAGCGCGACCCCAAGCAGCTCGGCAGGCTGGGCTTCTGAGGTGACGTGGTCCCCGAGGTGACCGGGCTCCCGCAGGACGGGGCCCCCGAGCCGGCCGCCCCCACGTCCACGTGGCGTCGCGTGGTGCGCCGGCGCGACCCCGGCGCGCCCGCGGGGCGTCCCGAGAACCTCTACCGGGTCGTCGCGGGCGTCGCGCTGGGCGTGGTGCTGCTCGCCGTGGTCGGTGCCGTCCTCGGTCCCCGCTGGACGCCCGAGCCGCTCGAGCGGGTCGTCGAGGTCGAGACCGCGCGCACCGCGATCGGGGGCGCGCCCTCGCTGCGCACGTACGACGTGCGCGAGGTCGTCGTGACCGTGCCGCTGGACGGCACGAGCGTGCAGGCGCGGATCAGCGTGCCGGTCGGTGCGACGGGCCCGCTGCCCGGTGTCGTGTTCGTGCACGGTGCGGGCACCGGGAAGTTCGCGCAGGCGTTCACGGCGCAGGCGCGAGCGCTCGCCGAGCACGGCGTAGTCGCGATGGTCCCCGACAAGCGGCTCGACACGTACACCACGCGGCACCGCGACTACGTCGCGATGGCGCAGGACTACCTGCGCTCGGTCGACCTGCTGCGGGACCGGCCCGAGGTCGACCCCGCGCGCGTCAGCGTCTACGCCGAGAGCGAGGGTGGCTGGATCGCCCCCGTGATGGCCGTCGACGACCCGTCGATCGAGGCGGTCGTGCTCGTGTCGTCGCCCGTCGTGCCGCCGCGCCAGCAGGCCGCGTTCGCCGTCGACGCGTACCTGCGCAACACGGGCG
>JAEWOA010000226.1 GCA_023461115.1 Actinomycetes bacterium | reverse complement strand
GCACGGCGCAGCGCCTCGAGCGTGAGCTCGCCGCCGCCGACTCCGGCCAGCACGAGCACCGGTGCGCCGAGCCCAGTGGCCGGGACGCGGCGCACCTCGTCGACCGCGCCGGTGATGCCGAGCGCCTTCGCGCCCGAGGTCAGGGCGCCCGCGACGTCCTTGGGGAGCCAGTCCGCGAGCGGCTGCGGCGCGCCGTCGCGCTGGGCGACGGCGACGACGATCGCGTCGGCGGAGATGCGGGCAGGGGCTTTGGACGTCAGCTCGATCACGGTCCCGATGCTAGACCGGCGGGCGTGGGACCCCGGGCAACCAGCGGGGGACCGTGCGTGGGGCGAGGTCGGATCCGGGCGGCGAGCCCGGTATTTTGAGGGACCGTGACCGTGCCCCTCGCGCTGCTCGTCGGCGTCCTGTGTGCCGCGCTCGCCGCGTGGGCCCTGTGGTTCGTCGTGGCCGACCGCGCCGTGATCCTGCGCCAGCTGTTCGGCGCGGGCGCGATCGAGGCCATGCTGCTGGTCCAGGCGGTGCTCGTCGGCGTGCTGCAGGCGACGCACGCCCCGGACGTCGAAGGCGCGCTCCTGTGGGGCTACGTGCTGACGCAGGCGATCATCCTGCCGATCGCCGCGGCCTGGGCGTTCGCGGAGCGCACGCGGTGGAGTTCCGTGGTGCTGCTGGTGGCGGCGCTGACGGTCGCATTCCTTGAGTTCCGGCTGCTGCAGATCTGGGGAACGGTGTGACGGAGAACACGACGACGAACGCGCCGCGCCCGACCGGCGCGGGCTTCGGCCGCCTGCTCGTGGCGGTGTACGGCATCCTCGCGCTCGCCGCGACGGCGCGCGGGCTCGAGCAGGTCGCCACCAAGTTCGCCGAGGCGCCGCTCGCGTACGCGCTGTCGCTCGCGGCCGGGCTCGTCTACATCGTGGCGACGCTCGCGCTCGCCAAGGGCTGGCGGCGCCTCGCGTGGATCGCGGTGGGCTTCGAGCTCGTCGGGGTGCTGACGGTGGGGACGCTCACGGTCGTCGACGTGGGGCAGTTCCCCGACCAGACGGTGTGGTCCCAGTACGGCTCGGGCTACGGCTACGTGCCGCTCGTCCTGCCGTTCGTCGGGCTGTGGTGGCTGTGGCGCACGGGCCGCGCGACGGCCGGAGGCACCGATGACCAGCGCGTCGACGCGGACGCCCCGGCGTCGCCCACGCCGCCGACCGTAGGCTGACCGCGTGTACCGCCTGCTGTTCAACCTCGTCTTCCGCCGCATGGACCCCGAGCGCGCGCACGAGCTCGCATACGGCTGGATCAGCCGGGTGGGCCGCACGGCGCTCCTGCGGGCCGCAGTCAGCCGCCTGTTCGCGGTTCCGGCCTCGGGCGCGACGACCGTGTGGGGCACGCGTTTCCCGGGTCGGTTCGGGCTCGCGGCAGGTTTCGACAAGAACGCGCGCGCGGTCGAGGGCCTGGCGATGCTCGGGTTCTCGTTCGTCGAGGTCGGCACCGTCACCGCGCACGCGCAGCCGGGCAACGACAGGCCGCGCCTGTGGCGGGTGCTGGACCAGCGCGCGCTGCGCAACCGCATGGGCTTCAACAACGAGGGCTCGGCGGTGGTCGCGCGGCGGCTCGAGCGGCTGCGCGCGACGCCGCACGGCCGCGGCATCGTCGTCGGGGTGAACATCGGCAAGACGAAGGCCACTGGGGCCGACGAGGCGGCGGCCGACTACGCGACGAGCGCGGGGCGCTTGGCGCCGTTCGCCGACTACCTCGTCGTCAACGTGTCCTCGCCCAACACGCCCGGCCTGCGCGACCTGCAGTCGGTCGAGGCGCTGCGCCCGATCCTCGAGGCCACGCGCGTGGCCGCCGACGAGGCGACCGCGGCGCGTGGCGCCCGACCGGTCCCGCTGCTGGTCAAGATCGCGCCGGACCTCTCCGACGACGACGTCGACGCGGTCGCGGAGCTCGCTGCGGAGCTCGGGCTCGACGGCATCGTCGCGGTCAACACGACGATCGCGCACGAGCTCGGCCCGGGCGGGCTGTCCGGCCCGCCCGAGCTGCCGCGCGGGCTCGACGTCGTCGCCCGCCTGCGGTCCCGGCTCGGCGACGAGGCCGTGATCATCGGCGTCGGCGGGATCACGACCGCGGCGGACGCGCGCGAATACCTGGCCGTGGGCGCGACGCTCGTGCAGGGGTACACCGGTTTCATCTACGAAGGCCCCGCGTGGGCGTCCCGCATCGGACGCGGGTTGTCGCGCCGCGCTGGCGAGGTGGCGTGATGACGTTGCGACCGCAGTGGGAGTGGCGCTTCGCGGGCGCACGCGGGCCCCTCGACCGGCCCGTGAGCCCGGTGTTCGGCAACCGCTACGACGCCGAGCAGTGGATCGGCGAGCACTGGCGCTCGCTCGCGTCGCAGGGCGCCACCACGGCGACCCTGCTCCACGAGGGCGTTCCCGCGGCGCCGCCGCTGCCGATCCCGTCGCGGTAGCCGCTCCCACGACGAGCGCCGCCGCGCCTCGGCCGCGCTAGACGACGAGCGCGTCCAGGGCGGCCGGCTCGTCGGACCGGGGCGCGCCGAGCTCGTGCCATGCGAGCGCGAGCCCGTCGACCGCACGCGTGAGGGCGGCCGCGGGGGCCGTGAACGGGATGCGGACGTAGCGCTCGAGGCTCGCGTCGACCCCGAACGTCGGCCCGGGGGCCAACCGCACGCCGTGGCGCAGCGCGAGGGCGGCGAGCGCGGAGGACACAGGCGCGCCGAGATCCGCCCACAGCGCGAGGCCGCCGGCCGGTGGCCGGACCCGCCACTGGGGCAGGCGCTGCGCGAGGAGCTGCAGGAGGAGGTCGCGCCGCTCGCGCAGTTCGGCGCGGCGTGCGGGCAGGATCTGGTCCGCGTCCGCGAGCAGGCGGGCGACGACGAGTTGGTCGAGCGCGGACGAGCCGATGTCCACCGAGGCCCGTGCCCGCGCGAGCCGCAGCACGAGGTCGGGATGCGCCCGGACCCAGCCGATGCGCAGCCCGCCCCAGAACGACTTCGACGCCGATCCCAACGAGACGACGAGCCCGCTGTGCGTTCCGTCGCCCGCGAACGGCGGCGGCGGCGGGCCGTCGAGCGTGAGGTCGCTGAGCGCCTCGTCGCCCACGACGAGGGTGCGGTGGCGGCGAGCGAGCGCGCGGATGCGCTCGCGCTGCTGCTCGGTGAGCGACGTGCCGGTGGGGTTGCGGTGGTCGGGGATGAGGTACGCGAGGCGCGGCGTCGTCTGGCGCAGGGTGGACTCGAAGAGCTCGAGGTCCAGGCCGTCGTCGCCCGTGGGCACAGGGACCGGGCGCGCGCCCGCGGCGCGGATCGCGTCGAGCGCGTGCGGGTACGTGGGCTGCTCGACGAGCACGCGGTCGCCCGGTCCGGTGTGGGACGCGATCAGCAGGTGGATGGCCTGCTGCCCGCCGGTCGTGACGAGGATCTGGTCGGGCGTGGTCGGCACGCCGCGCGCGGAGTAGCGCGCGGCGAGCGCGGCGCGCAGCTCCGGGAGCCCCCCGGGGGAGTAGCCGGTGCTCGCCAGGTGGCGTGGGAGCAGGTCGAGCGCGTCGAGGATCGCCGCGTGCAGGCCGGGCGGCGCCGCGGGGGCCGCGATCGTGAGGTCGACGAGGCCGTCGTCGGGTGCGAACGCGGGGTAGTCGGCGGGCGGGCGCTCGCCGTGGTCCGGCACGGTGGTGACGGTCCCGGAGCCCCGGCGGCTGAGGAGGTAGCCCTCGTCGCGCAGCGCGTCGTAGGCGGCGGTCGCGGTCGTCCGGGACACGCCGACCGCGTCGGCGAGCTCGCGCTCGCTCGGGACGCGGGTGCGCAGCGGGATCGAGCCCGTGAGCACCCCTGCGCGCAGCGCGTCGGCGAGGGCCGCATACGCTGGCCCGGGGCGTTGCCACGCGCCCAGCACGGCCGCGAGGCGGTTCCCGGAGATCCGTCGCTCGGGAAGATCTGACACCGTCATGTGGCCACTGTTCCACAATTGGCTATGGATTGGCAGGCCACTTTGGCAAGGATTGGGAACCATGGTCGTCCTCATGGTGCTCGGAGTAGCCACTTTGGTGTGGATCGCGGTGCTCGTGGCGCGCGCGATCAGGCTCGACGGTCTGGGGCAGCGCCCGCTGGCGCCCGCGGACTGGGCGGCGGGGACCACGCTGGAGCTCCAGCGCAGCACCGGCGTCGCTCGATGATCCCGGCGCCGGCCACGCGGCGGCTCACCCAGCTCGGCGCAGGACTGGTCCTCTACGCCGTGTCGATCACGCTCCTGGTCCACGCGGGCCTGGGCAACATGCCGTGGGACGTGCTGACGCAGGGGATCGCGCGGCACACCGGCGCGAGCTTCGGCACGATCACCTTGATCACCAGCGCGGTCGTGTTGGTGTGCTGGATTCCGCTGCGGCAGAAGCCAGGCGTCGGCACCATCGCCAACGTGCTCGTGATCGGACTGCTCGCCGATCCCTTCCTCGCGCTGCTCGACCTGCTGCCCGATCCGCTCCCGCTCGCGGCGCGCATCGCCATGGCCGCGCTCGGCATCGTGCTCAACGGCCTCGCGACCGGGCTGTACGTGGGCGCCGGCCTCGGCCCCGGCCCGCGGGACGGCCTGATGACCGGCCTCGTCGCGCGCACCGGCAAGCCCGTCGCGCTCGTGCGAACCTCGATCGAGGTGGTCGTGGTGGTCACGGGCGTGCTGCTGGGGGGCACGTTCGGCGTCGCGACCGTCGCGTACGCGCTGGGCGTGGGGCCGCTGGTCCACGTCTTCCTGCCGCGCCTACGCATCGTCGGCCCCGACGACGCGACAGCGCGGCCCTCCGCCGAGGCGGAGGACCGCGCCGTCACGCGCTGAGCCGGGCCTGCCGGCACGGGCGGCGGGGCAGACCGCCGCCCGTCGCCGTCAGCGGCTGGCCGGGGAGTTCTTGGCGGTCTCGGCCGGGTCCGTGACGACGGAGTCGCCTAGAACCTCGTCGATCCGCGCCATGAGCTCGGCGGGGATCTCGACGCCCGACGCCTTGACGTTCTCGGCCACCTGCTCGGGGCGCGAGGCTCCGATGATCGCGGACGCGACGTTCTTGTTCTGCAGCACCCACGCGACCGCGAGCTGGGCCATCGACAGCCCGAGCTCGTCGGCGACCGGGCGCAGGTTCTGCACGCGCTCGAGGGTCGTCTGGTTCTCGAGGAAGTTGGCGATCATGCGGGCGCCGCCCTTCTCGTCGGAGCCGCGCGAGCCCGCGGGCACCGGCTGGCCGGGCTGGTACTTGCCCGTGAGCACGCCCTGCGCCACCGGCGACCAGACGATCTGCGACACGCCGAGGTCCTGGGCCGCCGGGACGACCTCGGCCTCGATCACGCGCCACAGCATCGAGTACTGCGGCTGCGACGAGATCAGCTGGATGCCGAGGTCCTTGGCGAGCGCGTGGCCCGCGCGGAGCTGGTCCGCGGTCCACTCCGAGACGCCGATGTACAGCGCCTTGCCTTGGCGGACGACGTCCGCGAACGCCTGCATCGTCTCCTCGAGCGGCGTCGAGTGGTCGTAGCGGTGCGCCTGGTAGAGGTCGACGTAGTCGGTCTGGAGGCGCTGCAGCGAGCCCTCGATCGACTCCATGATGTGCTTGCGGGACAGGCCCCAGTCGTTGGCGCCCTTGGGGCCCGTGGGCCAGAAGACCTTGGTGAAGATCTCGAGCGACTGGCGGCGCTCACCCTTCAGCGCCTCGCCCAGCACGGACTCGGCGGCGGTGTTGGCGTAGACGTCGGCGGTGTCGAACGTCGAGATCCCGGCGTCGAGCGCGGCGCGCACGCAGGCCTTCGCGGTGTCGTTCTCCACCTGCGAGCCGTGCGTCAGCCAGTTGCCGTACGTGATCTCGGTGATCTGGAGGCCGGAGCGGCCGAGGTAGCGGTAGTTGACCATGGCGCCAACCCTATGCGCCGATCGGACGACCCGACGAACCCGTCAGGACGGATACGCGCGGCGCTTGACCTGCGGGCGGGGCAGGCGCGACGGGCGCAGCTGCGAGGCCCGGAGCACCGCGTACATCGCGGTGCCTTTGGGCTCGGAGCCGAACTTCTTGGTCAGGCGACGCTTCAGCTGGAACCGCAGGACCGCGGTGTCGACGATCGCGACGATCACGTAGAGGTACAGCACGATCGTCGCGAGCCCCGCGACCGTGGTGTTCGAGCGCGCGAACGACATCTGCACCACGAGCAGCACCGCGGCGACGGGCAGGAAGAACTCCGCGACATTGAGCCGCGCGTCGACGAAGTCGCGCGTGTACCGGCGCTCGGGGCCTTTGTCGCGCGCGGGGAGCGCGCGCTCGTCGCCGCTCTGCATCGCGCGGTACTGCTTGTCCCGCTCGGCGCGCTGCGCGGCGCGGGCCTCCTGCTTGGACGCGCCAGGCCGCACGGGCGCCTGGCCCAGCACGCGCTTGTTCGCCGCCTCGGCGTCCTTGCGCTTGGGCGTGGGGCGCCCCTTGCCGGCGTTGTCGGTCGGCTTGTCGACGACGACCTCGTCCTGGATGGGCGTCACGGGGTTCTTCTCGCGTCCGAACACCCCGCCAGGGTAGTCGAGTAGCGTGGCCGTCCGTGACCTCGCACCACCTCGACTCCACCCCTGTCCCTCCCGCCGACGACGCGCGCACCGCTGACCTGCGCGCACGGGTCGCGGCCCAGTTCCCCGCCCTCCGCGCCGACCTCGAGGCGCTCGTGCGCATCCCGAGCGTCTCCAACGACGAGTTCGACCAGGCGCACGTCGCCACCAGCGCGCAGGCCGTCGCCGCCCTCCTGCGCGGCGCGGGCCTCGACGACGTGCGCGTGCTGTCCGTGGCGGGCGCCCACGGCAAGGCGGGCCGGCCTGCCGTCGTCGGTCGTCGCCCCGCGCCCAAGGGCGCGCCCACGGTGCTCCTGTACGCGCACCACGACGTGCAGCCCCCGGGCGACGAGGCCCACTGGGACTCGCCGCCGTTCGAGCCGACCGAGCGCGAGGGCCGCCTGTTCGGGCGCGGCGCCGCCGACGACAAGGCGGGCATCGTCGCCCATCTCGGCGCGTTGCGCGTGCTCGGCGACGAACTGGGCGTGGGCGTGACGGTGTTCGTCGAGGGCGAGGAGGAGATCGGCTCGCCGACCTTCGTCGACTTCCTGCACGCGCACCGCGACGACCTCGCGGCCGACGTCATGGTGGTCGCCGACTCGTCGAACTGGGCGGTGGGCGCTCCGGCGCTCACGACCTCGCTGCGCGGGCTCGTCGACTGCACGGTCGAGGTCGCGGTGCTCGACCACGCGGTGCACTCCGGCATGTTCGGCGGCGCGATCCTGGACGCCCCGACTCTGCTGGCCCGCCTGATCGCGACCCTGCACGACGACAACGGCGACGTCGCGGTGGAGGGCCTCGTCCACGCGCCCGACCCCGCCGTGGACTACGACGAGGCCACGTTCCGTGCCGACGCCGGCGTGCTCGACGGCGTGCGGCTCGCGGGCACCGGCCCCATCACCGCGCGGCTGTGGACCCGGCCGGCGATCGGCGTGATCGGCTTCGACGCCCCGCGCGTCGCGACCGCGTCGAACACGATCGCCCCGGCGGCGACGGCCAAGCTGTCGATGCGCATCGCGCCCGGGCAGGACCCGGCCGCGGCGCTGGCCGCGCTGCGCGCGCACCTGGAGGCGAAGGCGCCGTTCGGCGCCCGCGTCACGGTCCGCGACGGCGAGCTCGGCAAGCCGTTCCAGGCGCCGGCGGACTCCGCGGCGATGCGCGCGGCGCGCGCCGCGTTCGCGTCCTCGTGGGGCGTGCAGCCGGTGGACATCGGCATCGGCGGGTCCATCCCGTTCATCGCGGACCTGCTGGAGCTCTACCCGGACGCGTCGATCCTGGTGACGGGTGTCGAGGATCCCGACGGCCGCGCGCACGGCGCGAACGAGTCGGTCCACCTGGGCGAGCTCGAGAGGGTCGTCCTCGCGGAGGCGCTCCTGCTCGACAACCTCTCTCGCTGACCGGTGTGCGAGGAGCCGGCGCGGCAGCCGGCTCCTCGCGCGCGTCGGTAGGTCAGCGGGCGGCGACGTCGACCGCGCGGGCCCAGGCCGCGACGTCCTCCGGCAGCTCCGGGCTGCTCAGGGAGCTGCCCGCGAGCAGCGCGATCACGTCCGGCGCGGCCACGCGCGACCCGTCCCGCGCGAGGAAGCGGCCCGCGATGATCGCGCGCGCCACGTGCTCGGACTCGCCCGCGCGGGTGCGGCGCGAGAACGACTGCTCGAGGTAGACGACCCGCTCGTCCCAGCCGAGCACGGTCGTCGTGAGCTCGAACCGCTGCCGGAACGTGAGCGAGCGGCGGTACTTGATGGTCTGGGCGGCGACGACCGGGTACCAGCCCTTGGCGTTGAGCGCGCCGAACGCGCCCAGGTCCGCCAGGAAGTTGCTCCGCGCCACGTCACAGCACTGCAGGTAGATGCCGTTGTTGACGTGGCGGTAGAGGTCGAGGTCCGACAGGTGCACGCGCATGCGCGTGACCGACGGGGTGAACATGGTCTGGCCGGGGATCGCCTTGCGGGGGCGGAACGTCGCGGCCGCGAGCTGGAGCGTGCGGATCACGGCGCGATGTTACTCGCCAGTACGGAGCGGGGCCTCGGGGGAGACGAAGTGCTCGACGACTGGGAACGGGTCGTAGAACCGGTGCAGGAGCGCGCGCCAGCGCTGGTAGTCGGCCGATCCGCGGAACCCCACCTCGTGCGCGTCCACGGTGTCCCAGCCGACGAGCAGCAGGTAGGTCCCGGGGCTCTCCATGCCACGCGTCACGCACGCGCCGCGGAAGCCGGCCTGCGCGGCGATGATCGGGAGCGCGTCGCGCATCGCGTCCTCGAACTCGTCCTCGATGCCTGGGCGCACCTGCAGCAACGCGTGCTCGAGCACGGGCGCGTCGAGCAGAGAAGCCCCAGCCGCCATCAGACCGGGGGAGCCGGGTCGTACTGGATCCCGCGGCGGACGCCGCGCGCCATCTCGACCGACTCCAGCCGCGCGACCAGGTGCAGGGCCATGTCGATGCCCGCCGACACCCCGGCGGACGTGATCACGTCGCCGTCGTCGACGAACCGCGCCTCGGTGTCGGCCAGCACACTCGGATCGATCGCCGCGAGCTCGTCGAAAGCCGCCCAGTGGGTCGTCGCGGGCCGCCCGCCGAGCAGGCCGGCCGCCGCGAAGACGAGCGCGCCCGTGCACACGCTCGCCAGCAGAGGCGTCGTCGCGCGCAGGTGGCGGACCCACGCCAGGTGCGCGGAATCGGCTGCGAGCGGCCGTGTGCCACGGCCGCCTGGGTAGACCAGCACGTGCAGCGTCCCGACCGAGTCCGCGCTCTCGTCGGGCACCAAGCGCAGGCCTTTGGCGCAGCGCACGCCCGAGCCGTCGACGGAGAACGTGACGACCTCGGGCTTGAGCGGCGAGTGCGCCGCCCAGGACGTGAGCACCTCGTACGGCCCGACGACGTCGAGCTCCTCGGCGTCGTCGAACACGAAGATCCCGACCCGTAGCGGGCTGCCCGTGTTCACCGTCTGTGGTCCGTGTGCCTCGGCGGCCATCAGTAGCCCGGCAGCGCGAGCATCTGGTCGAGCGCCACGCGCGCCCAGTGCGCGTCGTCGGCGTCCACGACGATCCGGTTCACCGGGCGGCCGGCCGCGAGCGACTCCATCGCCCACACCAGGTGCGGCAGGTCGATGCGGTTCATGGTCGAGCAGAAGCACACCGTGGAGTCCAGGTACGCGATCCGCTTGTCCGGGTGGGCGTCCGCGAGGCGCCGCACCAGGTTCAGCTCGGTGCCGATCGCCCACGACGAGCCCGCCGGCGCCGCGTCGAGCGCCTTGATGATGAACTCCGTCGAGCCCACGAGGTCTGCCGCGGTCACCACCTCGTGCTTGCACTCGGGGTGCACCAGCACGGTGATGTCGGGGTCGGCGGCCCGCACGTCCTCGACGTTGCGCGCCGAGAACCGGCCGTGCACCGAGCAGTGTCCGCGCCACAGGATCATGCGCGCGTCGCGCAGCTGCTGCGTGGTCAGGCCGCCGTTCGGACGGCGCGGGTCGAACACCACGCAGTCGTCGAGCGAGAGGCCGAGCTGCAGCACCGCGGTGTTGCGGCCCAGGTGCTGGTCCGGCATGAACAGCACCTTGCCGGCGCCTTCGACGCCGCCGACCTTGTCGAACGCCCACCGCAGGGCGACGTGCGCGTTCGACGACGTGCACACCGTCCCGCCGTGGCGGCCCGTGAACGCCTTGATCGCCGCGGTGGAGTTCATGTACGTCACGGGCACGGTGTCGTCGGCGACGCCCGCGTCCACGAGCACGTCCCACGCGTCCTCGACCTGGTCGATCGCGGCCATGTCCGCCATGGAACAGCCGGCCGCGAGGTCGGGCAGGATCACCTGCTGGCTGTCGGATGTCAGGATGTCCGCCGACTCGGCCATGAAGTGCACGCCGCAAAAGATGACGAACTCCGCCTCGGGGCGGGCCGCGGCCTCGCGCGCGAGCTTGAACGAGTCGCCCGTGACGTCGGCGAAGTCGATGACCTCGTCGCGTTGGTAGTGGTGGCCGAGGATGAACGCGCGGTCGCCGAGCGCGGCGCGCGCGGCGCGGGCCCGCTCGACGAGGTCGGGGTCGCTGGGCGAGGGCAGGTCGCCGACGCACTCGACTCCCCGCTCGGAGGCGAGGTCGGTGCCGCGGCCGAGCAGGAGCAGCGCCGAGGGCGCGGGCTCCGCGAAGCCGGGGCTCAGCAGGGTCGGTCCAGGCAGGGTCACGCTCACGCGGCGATCCTCGCACACCGGGTCGCGGCGGGACCCGGTGGATTCCACGACGTGCGCTGTGACCGCCGCCACGCGTGCGACCATGCGGCGGTGCGTGTTCTGATCGCCCCCGACGGCTTCGGCTCGAGCCTGACCCCTTCCCAGGCCGCGGCCGCGCTCTCCGAAGGCTGGCGCTCGGGCGCCCCGCATGACGAGGTCCTCGCGCGGCCACTGTCCGACGGTGGCCCGGGGTTCGTCGAGACGCTGCGCGCAAGCCTGGGCGGGGACCTCGTCGCGACGACCGTGTCCGGCCCGTTGGGTGATCCGGCGCCAGCCGTGATGCTGCTCGCCGACGACACCGCGTACGTGGAGTCCGCGCACGCCGTGGGACTCGCGCTCGTCCCGGCGGGTCGCCGCGACCCCATGAGGACCAGCACGCGCGGGCTCGGCGAGCTGTTGCTGCACGCGCGTGCCACCGGCGCGCGCCGCATCGTCGTCGGGCTCGGCGGATCGGGCACCAACGACGCGGGCGCGGGCGTGCTCGCGGCGCTCGGGCTCCCCGATCCCGCCGGGCTGCTCGCGGGCGGCGGGGGAGGGCTCGTGCGGCTCGACGACCATGCGCTCGACGGGCTCGCGCGGATCCGCTCCGAGTGGGCGGACGTCGAGGTGCTCGCCGCGGCGGACGTCGACGTGCCGCTGCTCGGGCTGCAGGGCGCGAGCGCGGGCTTCGCGCCGCAGAAGGGCGCCAACCCCGAGCAGGCCCAGGCGCTCGAGCGGGCTCTCGCGCACTTCTCGCGGCTCGCTGTGGCGGCGCTCGGCGATGTGCTTCGCCCGGACCTGCTCGCCGGATCGCGCGCCACGTCGGCCGCGACGCGCCTGACGCACGCTCCGGGGGCGGGGGCCGCGGGCGGACTGGGCTTCGGCCTGTCGCTGCTCGGCGCGCGCGTGCAGCCGGGGGCCGCGCTCGTGGCGGACATCGTCGCCCTGGACGCGGCGCTCGCGGCCAGCGACCTCGTCGTCACCGGCGAGGGGCGGTTCGACTGGCAGTCGCTGCACGGCAAGGTCGCGGCCCTCGTGGCCGAGCGCGCGCTCGCGCACGCCTGCCCGACGATCGTGGTCGCAGGCGAGGTGCAGGTGGGCCGCCGCGAGCTCTCGGCCGCGGGCATCACCGCCGCGTACGCGGTCGCGGATCGCCCCGACGAGGTCGCCGCCGCGCTCGCCGACCCCGCGGGCACGCTCGCCCAGCGCGCCGCTCGGGTCGCCCGCACCTGGTCGCCCGCCGCCGGGGCCTAGTGGCGGGTTCTGTGCGGGCTCTGTGCGCCTGCGCGCGGTCCTAGGCCAGGCAGTCGTAGTCTGGGCGGGAACAAACGGGCCGCCACACGTGTTGGCGGTTGTCGGCGCAACTCGACGAGTTGCCCTTCGACGAGTTGTCTTCGATCGGGAGAGACCATGAGCGAGACCACCGAGGTCGCCACCCACGGCGTCATCCTCACCGACGTCGCCGCGGGCAAGGTCCGCAGCCTCCTCGAGCAGGAGGGCCGCGACGACCTGCGCCTGCGCGTGGCCGTCCAGCCCGGCGGCTGCTCGGGCCTGATCTACCAGCTCTACTTCGACGAGCGACTGCTCGACGGCGACGTGACCAGGGACTACGACGGCGTCGAGGTCGTCGTCGACCGCATGAGCGTCCCCTACCTCGAGGGCGCGACGATCGACTTCGCGGACACCATCGAGAAGCAGGGCTTCACGATCGACAACCCGAACGCGGGCTCGAGCTGCGCGTGCGGCGGGTCGTTCAGCTGAGCCGCTCGGCTTGACGAGTCCGACGGCCCGGTTCCCGCGGGGACCGGGCCGTCGGCATGTCTACGGGCCGCCCGCCACGCGCACGGTGATGGCGGCGACCGCGGGCTGCGCGCTGCGGTCCTCCACGGTCTCGACGAGCGCGTGCCCGCGCATCCGAGCCCACGCCGGCACGTCGTGGAGCGCGGCGGGGTCGGTGGACAGGACGGTGAGCAGCGCTCCAGGGGCGGCATCCCGCGCGGCGCGCGCGAGCGCGATCACCGGGGCAGGGCAGCGCAGCCCGCGGGCATCGACGACGACGGGCGCGGTCATAGCCCCTGGACGCCCAGCGTCGCGCGGATCCGCTCGACCACGCCCGGCAGCACTGCGCAGAAGGCCTCGACGTCGTCGGCGGTCGTGGCGGGCGGCAGCGCGATCCGCACGTTGCCGTGCGTGAGGACGCCCATCGCGGCGAGCACGTGCGACGGCTCGAGCGCCGACGACGTGCAGGCCGAGCCCGAGCCTACCGCGAACCCGAGCCGGTCGAGCTCCCCGACGAGCGCCTCACCGTCGACGTACAGGCACGAGAACGTCAGGACGTGGGGGAGCCGGCGCTCGGCGTCGCCGACGACCTCGATGTCGGGGACGGTCGCCGCGACGCGCTCACGGAGCCGGGCGATCAGCGGGCGGAGCCGGGCATCGACCTCGGCCTGTGACGCCCGCGCGGCCTGGAGCGCCACCGCGGCCGCGAGCGCGGCGGGCACGCTGACGCCGCCCGGGAACCAGCGGTCGTCGTCCTCGGGCCAGTCGGGCGAGCGACGGACTGCGGGCCGCGCCGCGAGCACCGCGATCCCCGACGGGCCGCCCCAGTCCCCACATTCGCCGGCGAGCAGGTCCCAGGCGTCGCCGACCGGCGCGTGGCCGAGGCTCGCGCCCGCGTCGACGAGCAGCGGCACCCCGGCCGCACG
>JAEWOA010000225.1 GCA_023461115.1 Actinomycetes bacterium | reverse complement strand
TAAGGGATGTGCTGACCGAAGCGACGGTTGTTGACGGCATCGATTTCGGCACCGATTCCGGCGAATATGCCAATGACAACGAATGTGACGATCCGCGTTTCGAGGGTGAGGGCATGACCGAGACGGACTTGCTAGAGACGGATATCCGTGCAGACGCCTCGGATTGTCTGAAAGCGTATCAGGCCGGAACCCTAACCCTTAAATAAGAAGAACGGCGGCTTTGGCCGCCGTTTTCATTTATTGCAGATCTGCAAAGGCTTTTTGCAGGCGTGCGACGGCTTCCTCGACACGGATACGCGGTGTAGCGATATTGAAGCGCAGGTAGTTTTCGCCGCCAAGGCCGAATGTCGCGCCATGATTGGCGGCGATGCGGGCATCCTTTTCGACCCGGGCGGTGAATTCAGCCACACTCATCCCCGTGCCCGAAAAATCCACCCATGACAGATACGTCGCCTCCAGCGGCATCGAGCGGATACCGGGGATGGCATTGACGCCCTCATCAAAGATCTTGCGGTTGCCGTCTAGATACAGAACCAGCGCGTCGATCCACTCCGCGCCTTCGGGCGAGTAGGCGGCAGCGACCATGTCCATGCCCATCATCCCGACCGAGATCCCGTAAGCCGCCAGCGAAGCTTTATACTTCGCCCGCAGGGCTGCGTCAGGGATGATCGCATTGCCCAGATGTGCGCCTGCGATGTTGAAGCTTTTCGTGGCGGCGGTCAGGGTGATCAGCCGGTCCAGAATCTCGGGGACCAGCGTCGCCATCATCTGGTGCTTGTGGCCCGGCATGACCAGATCGCAGTGGATGTCGTCGGAAACCAGGATCAGATCATGGCGGCGGCAGAAATCGGCGACCTCGCGCAATTCGTCCTCTGACCACACGCGTCCGCCGGGATTATGGGGCGAGCAGAGGATCAGCAGCCGCTCACTCCCGGTCAGCCTTGCTTCCCACGCCTCCCAATCCATCCGGTAGGCACCGTCCTGCACTTTCAGCGGCAGTTCGACCAGTTCGCGTTTGGATGCCCGCACGATCCGGCCAAAGGCGTGATAGACCGGGCTCATCACGATGACGCCGTCGCCCGGTTGGGTATAGGCATCGACCGCCATGGCGACGCCATTGACCAGACCGGTAGTGGTCACGATCCAGTCGGGCTTGATCTGCCAGCTATGGCGGTTCGCCATCCACCACTGGATCGCATCCAGATAGGGCTGATTCGCGCCCGGATAGCCATAGACTCCATGCGCGGCAGCGGCCTCGACCGCCTTCTGGACAGCGGCGGGGGGCTGAAAGTCCATATCAGCGACCCACATCGCCAGCCCGTCGTCGGGCGACACGCCATAGCCTGCCTGCATATCGTCCCATTTCGAGCAATAGGTGCCGACACGATCGATGACTTTGTCAAAATCCGGTTTCGTCATGGTCCCTCAATTCGTCTTGGATTGGATACGCGAACTGCGCAGTCTGATTGTTGATTATACGGATGCCTTGGCCTAAATGGCAGGCATGAGTCTACGTCGCATCCTGATCCATCCTGACCCGCGTCTCAAGAAGGTGGCCGAGCCTGTCGCTCGGATCACGCCCGAGATCGAATCTTTGGCCGATGATATGCTGGCCACCATGTATGACGCGCCTGGCATCGGTCTGGCCGCGCCGCAGATCGGCATTGCCAGTCGTATCTTCGTCATGGATGCAACCCGCGACCCCGAGGCCGAGAAAAACCCGCTGGTTCTGGTCAACCCCGAGATCACCTGGACCTCGGACGAGTCGAACGTCTATGAGGAAGGCTGCCTGTCGATCCCCGACCAATATGGCGAGGTGACGCGCCCGGCTCAGGTTCGGATGCGCTGGCTGGGTCTGAACGGCAAGACGCATGAACAGGAATTTGACGGCTTGGCGGCCACCTGCGCCCAGCACGAATTGGACCACCTGAACGGGGTGCTGTTCATCGACCACCTCTCGGCCATCAAACGCCAGATGATCACGCGCAAGATGGTCAAGCTGAAGCGGGAACAGGCCCGTGCCTGAGGCCGAGCGCCCGGGCGCGCATCGACCCAACTTGGGTGGCGCGCTTGGGGAAGGGGTTATCTGCCCCGTAGTTCTGGCACCGGATCCGGTTTTGCGCAAAATCTCTCAGCCCGCAGGATATCTGGACGGCTACACACTGATCGAGTTGGCGGCGAACCTGTTTGCGACGATGTACGCTTTGGGCGGGCGCAGCCTTGCCGCGCCTCAGATCGGGGTGCTGCGGCGAATTTTCGTAATGGATGAAAGCTGGCAGACTTCGGGCGCGGACCCAAAAGTGCTGCTGGACCCCGAAATCATTCGCCTGTCGGACGATCGGATCACCGCGCCCGAAGCTAGCCTGTCCGAGCCTGAGCTGACGATCGGGGTCAGCCGAGCGGTCGAGGTGGAATTGGTCTGGTTCGACCTGCAAGGCACCCGCCAACAGCGCGTCCTGCGGGGCGATGCCGCAATTCTCGCCCAGCAAGGGGTCGACTATCTGCATGGTCGCCTGCTACTGGACTTCCTTTAAATTCATCGGTGCCTTGTCCATGACCGTTCGTGCGTTTCTGCCCTATACTGACCGCCGCCTGCATATTCCTGTCGATTCTGTCGCCGAGGTGAATGAGACCGTGCGCATGATCTGGGATGACATGATCGACACGATGGATGCGATGCCGGGGGTGGGGCTGGCCGCGCCCCAGATCGGAATTATGATGCGGCTGGCGGTTGTCGATGCCTCGGAAAAGCGGGGGCAGGCGGTACGGATGGCCAATCCTGAAGTGCTTCATGCCAGTGTCCAGATGCGCAACCATGATGAGGCCAGCCCGAATTTGCCCGGCGTCTTTGCCCAGATCAGCCGCCCCCGCGCGGTGACGGTACGGTTCTTGAACGATCAGGGCCAGATTGAGGACCGCGATTTCGTCGGCCTTTGGGCGACCAGCGTGCAGCACCAGATCGACCATCTGAACGG
>JAEWOA010000224.1 GCA_023461115.1 Actinomycetes bacterium | reverse complement strand
GTGCCACTCGGCTGGCGCCCGGCCTCACGCTCCTCGGCCTCGCCGCCGTCGCGGCCATCGCCACCCCGGCCGGGCCACCGCTCGACGCGGTCCTCGCGGGCGCCGGGCTGCTCGCGGCCGCCATCGGCGCCGCGTGGCTGGCAGTGCAGCAGTCGCTCGGGTCGTGGCGGACGATCGGCCCCGGCGTCCTGCTGGTCCTCGTCCCGGTGTTCTTCGGCCAACTCGCGGCGCCGGAGCCCTGGCGGATGGCGATCCTGCTCGTCGGGGGCGTGGCAGCCGTGGGCATCGGCGCGCTGCGCCGGCTGCAGGCGCCGTTCGTCGTCGGGGGCGCACTCCTTGCGTCCGAGGTCCTCGTGCAACTGCTCGCCGCGGCGGGCGACCTGGTCTCGCGGATCGGATGGTGGCCGATCCTGTTCGTCGGTGGCGCCGCGCTCGTCGTCCTCGGGATCACGTACGAGCGGCGCCTGCGCGACGCACGCGAGGCGGCCCGTTACGTCACCACAATGCGCTGAGCCGCCGCCGCGGCTACCGGGCCGGCACAGGCCAGAACGCGCCACGCCGGGCCAGCGACGGGCAGCGTCGTGCCGGACAGGGCGAGGTCCAGGCGCCGAGGTTCAGGCGCCGAGGGCCGCCAGCAAGGCCGCCGCATCCGGGCTCGCGTCCAGCAGCCCGCCGACGTGCGCCTCGGTCCCCCGCAACGGGTCGCGCATGGGCACGCGCTGCAGCGTCGCCGCGCCCGGCACATCGAACACGACCGAGTCCCACGACGCCGCGGTCACCTGGTCGCCGTAGCGGGCCACCGCTTCACCACGGAAGTACGCGCGCGTGTCGGCGGGTGGGTGCGCGACCGCCCGCTCGACCTCCGCCTCGGAGGCCAGCAGCTCGACAGCGCCGGCCGCCGCGAGCCGGTGGTACAGGCCCCGCTCGGGCCGCACGTCCGACCACTGGAGGTCGACTGCGGCCAGCCGTGGGTGGTCCCACGGCAGGTTCTCGCGCCGGCGCATGCCGTCGAGCAGCCGCAGCTTGGCCACCCACTCGACCTCACGCGCGCAGTCCGCGGGGTCGGCGCCGAGCCGGGTGAGCAGGCTGTCCCACCGGCTCAGCACATCCTGGGTCTGGTCGTCGAGCTCGCCGCCCACGTGTGCGAGCGCGCCGCGCACCGCGTCGAGGTACTCATGCTGCACCTCGAGCGCGGTCAGGCGCCTGCCGTCGGCCAACTCCACGCGCGCCGTGAGCGAGGGATCGTGGCTCACCGCGTGCACCGCGGAGACCGGGTCACGCAGGGCCAGCCGGTCGATCGCGACCAGGGCTCCCCCGGCCCCGCCTTCGGAGACCGCGCGCTCGATCAGCCAGAGCACGAGTGACGCGGTGCCGAGGCGCAGGTATGTCGCGGCTTCGAGCATCGTCGCGTCGCCGACGATCACGTGCAGGCGCCGCCACCGGGCCGGGTCCGCATGCGGCTCGTCGCGCGTGTTCACGATCGGGCGGCGCAGCGTCGTCTCGAGCCCGATCTCGGCCTCGACGTAGTCCGCGCGCTGGGAGAGCTGGAACCCGGCGTGCTCGCCGCGCTGGCCCAGCCCGACGCGCCCGGCGCCGGTGTAGACCTGGCGGGTCACGAAGAACGGGATGAGCCGGGACGCCAGGTCCGTGAAGGGCACCGCGCGGGACACCAGGTAGTTCTCGTGGGTCCCGTAGGTCGCGCCCTTGCCGTCCACGTTGTTCTTGTAGAGCGCGACGTCGGGCAACGCCGGTGTGGAGGCGAGCGCCCGGACCGCGCCGAGCATCACACGCTCGCCCGCGCGGTCCCACACCACCGCGTCGCGCGGGTTCGTCACCTCGGGCGTCGAGTACTCGGGGTGCGCGTGGTCGACGTAGAGCCGCGCGCCGTTGGTGAGGATGACGTTCGCGGCGCCGGGGTCCTCGTACTCCTCGACGTCCGGGCGCGCCAGCTCCTGCGGCTCGTCGCCCGACGGCGCGGGCGCCCGCGGGTCGTCGGTCAGCATCGAGGGCAGCGCCGATGCCCGCTGCAGATGGAAGCCCCGCGCGTCGTGCAACGGGTCCTCGTCGTCGTAGTCCCACCGCGCCTTGGTGCGGCCCTGCCGGTTCGCGGCGTGCACCGCGACCACATGGCTCGAGAGCAACATGGGGTTGGCCAGCGGCTTGCCCGGCTGCAGGATTCCGTACTCGGTCTCCAGCCCCATCACGCGGCGGACGGTCACTACAGGTACTGCCCTGTGCTGGTCACCGTCTCGATCGTGCGCGAGCCTTCCGCGCCCTTCTTGCCCTGGACGATCGTGCGGATGAACACGATGCGCTCGCCCTTCTTGCCGCTGATCCGCGCCCAGTCGTCGGGGTTGGTGGTGTTGGGCAGGTCCTCGTTCTCCTTGAACTCGTCGACGCACGCCGAGAGCAGGTGGTCGACCCGGATGCCACGCTGGCCGGTGGCCAGCAGGTCCTTGATCGCGGACTTCTTGGCGCGGTCCACGACGTTCTGGATCATCGCGCCCGAGTTGAAGTCCTTGAAGTACAGGACCTCCTTGTCCCCGCTCGCGTAGGTGACCTCGAGGAAGCGGTTCTCGTCGGCCTCGGAGTACATGCGCTCGACGACGCGCGCGACCATCGCGTCCACCGCGGCCACCGCCGAGCCGTCGTGCTCGGCCAGGTCGTCGGGGTGGATTGGCAGGTCGGGCGTCAGGTATTTGGCGAAGATCTCGCGCGCGCCCTCGGCGTCAGGGCGCTCGATCTTGATCTTCACGTCGAGCCGCCCGGGCCGCAGGATCGCCGGATCGATCATGTCCTCACGGTTGGAGGCGCCGATGACGATCACGTTCTCGAGCCGCTCCACGCCGTCGATCTCGGCTAGGAGCTGCGGCACGATCGTCGTCTCCACGTCCGAGGACACACCCGTGCCGCGCGTGCGGAAGAGCGACTCCATCTCGTCGAAGAACACGACGACCGGGTGACCCTGCGACGCCTTCTCGCGCGCCCGGGCGAAGATCAGCCGGATGTGCCGCTCGGTCTCCCCCACGTACTTGTTGAGGAGCTCGGGGCCCTTCACGTTGAGGAAGTAGGAGCGCGCGTCGGTGACGTCCTCGCCGCGCGCCCTGGCCGCGGTCGACGCGAGCGAGTGCGCGACGGCCTTCGCGATGAGCGTCTTGCCGCACCCGGGCGGGCCGTAGAGCAGCACGCCCTTGGGCGGGCGCAGGCCGTGCTCGCGGAACAGCTCGGGGTGCAGGAAGGGCAGCTCGACGGCGTCCTTGATCGCCTCGATCTGCGGGCCCAGGCCGCCGATGTCCTCGTACTCGATGTCCGGCACCTCTTCGAGGACCAGCTCCTCGACCTCGGCGCGCGGAATCACCTCGAACACGAAGCCGCTACGCGAGTCGATCGTCAGCGCGTCCCCGATCCGCACCCCCGCGTCCGTGACCTGCCCGGCGAAGCGCACGACGCGCTCCTCGTCGCCGCGCCCCACGACGAGCGCGCGGTGACGGCCGAGCAGCTCCTTGACGGTGACGATCTCGCCGACGTTCTCGTACCCGCCGGCCTCGACGACCGTGAGCGCCTCGTTGAGCATGACCTCCTGGCCCGGGCGCAGCCGGTGCAGGTCGACTGCGGGGCTCGCGCCGACGTGCATCTTGCGGCCTGCGGAGATGACGTCCACCGAGCCGTCGGGCCGTGCGCCCAGGAAGACCGCGTAGGTCCCCGGCGGCTTGGCCAGGTCATCCACCTGGCGTTTGAGCTCGACGATCTGCTCGCGCGCGGCGAGCAGCGCCTCGCTCAGCCGTTCGTTCTTGGCGGCGAGCAGCCCGAGCTCGCGCTGCAGGTCACGTGCGTGGGCACCCGGGTCGGTCATTGTCAGGGACCTCCGTTTCCACTGCCAGCAGTTGCTGTGGGGTCGCCACCCTAACCACCAGTGTCAACACAGATCACGCGCTTCGCCGGGTGTGTCCACCAGGTGTCACCGAACCGACACCTGTGCGCACGGTGGGCGCACGGTGGGCGCACGGTGGTCGCGCGCTGGTCGCGCGGCCGCCGCGCCGCGCGTGGGCGGACGCTCGGCTCAGGCCTCGCGCTCGGGGTGCGCGTCGCGGCGAGCGCGGCGGATGCTCTTGTCCGACGACTCCCGCTCGCCCAGCGCCTCAGGTGTCCAGAGGGCGGCGTCCTCGGCGGGCGCGCCGTCCGCCGCGACCGGGTACGAGCCCTTCGCGGGGCGGCGCTTGCGCAGCGGCGCCTCGACCCCGTCGGCCAGGCGCCGCGCGGTGATGAGGAAGCCGGTGTGGCCGATCATCCGGTGCTGCGGGCGCACCGCGAGGCCCTCCAGATGCCAGCCGCGGACCATCGACTCCCACGCCTCGGGCTCCGTGTACCGGCCGTCGGCGCGCAGGTCCTCGGCCACCCGGGAGAGCTGCGTCGCGGTGGCGACGTAGCAGATCAGCACGCCGCCGGGCGCCAGCGCGCGCGCCACCGCGTCCAGGTTCTCCCACGGCGCGAGCATGTCGAGCACCACGCGGTCGACCGAGCCGGGCTCGGCCACCTGCGGCAACACGTCCGCGAGGTCGCCGATCGAGAGCTGCCACGCGGGGTGCGGGCCGCCGAAGAATCCCTCGACGTTGCCTCGCGCGATGTCCGCGAAGTCCTCGCGGCACTCGATCGAGTGCAGCGAGCCGCCGTCGCCGACGGCGCGCAGCAGCGACATCGTCAGCGCGCCGGAGCCCACGCCGGCCTCGATCACGCGGGCGCCCGGGTAGATGTCCGCCATCGCGACGATCTGGCCGGCGTCCTTGGGGTAGACGACGGCGGCGCCACGCGGCATCGAGAGCACGTAGTCCGCGAGCAGCGGGCGCAGCGCGAGGTACTCGATCCCCCCGGTGTTGGTGACCACCGTGCCCTCGTCGGCGCCGACGAGGTCGTCGTGCCTGAAGTAGCCCTTGTGCGTGTGGAACGTCGCGCCGGGCGCGAGCGTGATGGTGTGGAGGCGCCCGCGTGGGTCGGTGAGCTGGACTCGGTCGCCGACGCGGAACGGCCCACGCCGCTGGGCAGCGCCGGTCGACGACTCTGCGGCGCCGGTCGAGGAGGTAGGGGTGGTCACGGGCGTCGAGTCTAGGCGGGCGTCGGCCAGGCCCACACGCGGCGGGTGGACCGTCACGGCCGCAGCAGCACCTTGACCGCGCGGCGCTCGTCCATCGCCGCGTACGCCTCGGCGGCCTCCGCGAGCGGCAGCGTCAGGTCGAAGACGTCGCCCGGCGTGATGGCTCGCGAGAGCACGTCCGGCAACAGGCCCGCCATGTACCCGCGCACAGGCGCGACTCCCCCGCACACGCCCACGTTCGTGTCGAACATGCGCCGCACCGACAGCTCCGGGCCGCCGTTGGGCACGCCGACGAAGCCGACCCGCCCGCCGGGCCGCGCCGAGCGCAAGGCCTGGTCCATCGACTCCTTGGTGCCCACGCACTCGAGCACGGCGTCCGCGCCGAGTCCGTCGGTCAGGTCGCGCACCGCCGCCACCCCGTCCGGCCCGCGCTCCGCGACGACGTGCGTCGCGCCGAACGAGCGCGCGAGCGCCTGGCGGTCGGCGTGCCGGGACATCGCGACGACCGTCTCGGCGCCGAGCCGACGAGCGGCGATCACCCCGCACAGACCCACTGCGCCGTCGCCCACGACGACCGCGGTCGACCCGGCGCGCACACCCGCGCTGACGGCCGCGTGGTGTCCGGTGCCCATGACGTCGGACAGTGTGAGCAGTGACGGGATCAGTGCCTCGTCGGGCTGCTCGTCGAGCGCGAACAGCGTGCCGTCCGCGAGCGGGACGCGGACGTACTCGCCCTGGCCGGCGTCCGCGAAGTGGCCGTCGCGGTCGTCGGAGCCCCACCACCCGCCGCGCAGGCAGGACGTCGAGACGCCAGCACGGCAGTTCGCGCACACGCCGCAGCACACATAGAACGGAGCGATCACGAACTGGCCCGGCCGCACCCGCGTGACGCCGGCGCCGACCTCCTCGACGACGCCCACGAACTCGTGCCCGATGCGGTGCGGCTCGTTCGTGGGCGTGACGCCGCGGTAGGGCCACAGGTCGGAGCCGCACACGCAAGCCGCGACGACGCGGACGATCGCGTCGGCGCCGGCCGCGCCGGCCAGGACGGGGTCCGGCACGGTCTCGACGCGGATGTCGCGGGCGGCGTGGATGAGTGTGGCGCGCATGGCGCCAGCCTAGGTGTCGCCGGGCAGGCACCCGCAGGGCGACAGTCCCGGGCTACGCGCGCATCGCCGCGACGACGTCGCTGACCCGCACGAGCGCCGCGACGCGCCCGTCGACCATCGCGACGACCACAGGCGCCACCCGCGTCGCCGCCGCCAGCTCCGTGAGCAGCGCCTGCCCGGCGAGCGACCCGTCGACCATGGCGCCCACGGGCAACGTGATCGACACCGTGGCGACGGGGGTCGTGCCCGTGGCGGCGGGCGGCACCTGGTTGACCGCGGCGCCGTCGAGGTAGGCGGCGGGCCGGCCGTCGGGTGAGAGCACGACGATCTCGTCGGCGCCCGCCGTGGCGGCGACGGCGACCGCCTGCGCCAGCGACGCGTCGTGCGCGACCCCGATGGCGCGCCGGCCGACCGCCGCGACGGTGAGCGCGTCGACGTTGCGCTGCGTGCGCGCCCCCCGCAAGGCCTGGGACGCGCCGGACCACAGGTACGCGCCGATCAGCGCGGTCCAGAGCACGAACCACAGGTCGACGCGTCCGGAGTTCTGGTAGCTCCAGACCACGACGCCGATCACCATGGCTGCGCCCACGATCCGGCCCAGCCATGCGGCGACGACCGTGCCCGTGCGGCGCTGGCCCGACACGGCCCACACCAGCGCCTCGAGGATCCGGCCGCCGTCGAGCGGCAGACCGGGCACCAGGTTGAACACCCCGACGAAGAAGTTGGACGCCGCCGCGGCGGCCAGGACCGCGGTCAGCACGGTGCCGCCGGGCGCCGCGACCGCGCCGAGCCAGAAGACCCCGCCCAGCACGAGGTTGACCGTCGGCCCGACCACCGCGACCAGCGCGCTCGTGCCCGCGGTGCGCGCCGCCACCTCGAACGCCGTGTGCCCGCCCCACATCGTCAGCACGTAGGCGCTCGGCTGTTGGCCCCGCGCCTGCGCGACGAGTCCGTGCGCGAGCTCGTGCAGGAAGACCGAGACGAACAGCATCACGACGAACACGAGCGACACGGTGTAGACCGCGCCCGTGTCCTCCAGGCGCGTCAGGGAGCGCACGGTCCCGGTCGACAGGAAGGTCAGGACGACGACCGCGACGATCCAGCTCGGCGCGAGGACCACGGGGGCGCCGGCGACGCGGCCGATCACCCAGCCACGGCCGCGGGCGGGGGGCGCGCTGCTCATTGGCACAGCGTAGACAAGCGATCCACCGTGACGTGGCGGACCCCGGGCCGACATGCCCGACGAGGAAACCGTGCGTGTGGGTGGCCGCGCCTACTCTCGTCGCGTGAGCCCGCTCGACCGACCGGTCCCCCCGCCCGTGGCCCCGTCCAGCCTGCCAGCCGACCTGCCGTCCGGCCTGCCAGCCAGCCTGCCGTCCGACGTGCCAACCGACCTGCCAGCCAGCCTGCCGCCCGCCGACGCGCCGTTGCCTGACGCGCCCACGGGTGAGGAGGCGGCCGAGCGCAGGCCGACTCTGCCGGGCCTGTCGCCCTCGCGCGCCGGGGACTTCCTGCGCTGCCCGCTGATGTTCCGGTTCCGCACCGTGGACCGGCTGCCCGAGGCGCAGAGCGCTGCGGCCGCGCGCGGCACCCTCGTGCACTCCGTGCTCGAGCACCTCTTCGAGCTCCCCGCGGTCGAGCGGACGCTCGCGGCGGCGCACACGTTGCTGCCCGAGCAGTGGGAGGCGCTGCGCGCTCGGACGCCCGAGGTGGACGAGTTGTTCGACGACGAGGGCGCGTTGGCGCAGTGGTTGACGAGCGCGCAGGCGCTGCTGGCGACGTACTTCACGCTCGAGGACCCGACTCGGCTCGAGCCGTCGGAGCGGGAGCTCTTCGTCTCCACGGACCTGGAGGACGGTCCTCAGCTACGCGGGATCGTCGACCGGGTCGACGTGGCGCCGAACGGCTGGGTGCGGGTGGTCGACTACAAGACCGGCAAGTCGCCGCGGCCGGGCTATGAGAGCTCGGCTCTGTTCCAGATGCGGTTCTACGCGTACGTGTTGTGGCGCACGCGCGGAGTCGTCCCCAAGCGGCTGCAGCTCGAGTACCTGGGCGACGGGGTGGTCGTGCAGCACGAGCCGAGCGAGGCCGAGATGGCGACGTTCGAGGCACGCATCCGCTCGATCTGGGCGGGGATCCAGGAGGCGGCGCGCACGGGCGACTGGCGCCCACGGCCCAGCAAGCTGTGCGACTGGTGCTCGTTCCGCGACTCCTGCCCGTCGTTCGGAGGCACCGCTCCCGACGTGGACCCGGACGCGGTGGAACGCGCGACGGGCGTGCGGCCAGCGGCCTGAGGCGGCGCTCCGGCCGCGTTCGTCAGGGGCGAAGGTCGAGCGTCTCCCCCGCGCTGATGCGCGCGAGAACGTCCAGCGTCAGGACGTCGAGCGCGGGGACGCGGCTCAGCCCCCGACGGTCCTCGAGCGTCTGGTGCCCGTCGACCGCGATCGTGCGGGCGCCCGACGCGAGCGCCGACGCCACACCCGCGCGCGAGTCCTCGACAGCGACGCACAGCCGCGGATCGACGCCGAGGCGCGCGGCCGCGAGCGTGTAGGGCTCGGGGTCGGGCTTGTTCGACGTGACCTCGTCGCCTGCCACGACGAGGTCGAACACGCCCGCGATCCGCGCGAACGGCTCGGCGAGCTCGCGATGCGACGACGTCACGAGCGCGAGCGGGACTCCCGCGCCCACGAGGAGCTCGAGGGCCTCGCGGGCGCCCGCGCGCCAGGGCGTGTCGGCCGCGACGCCGTCCCGGACGCGCCCGTTGAGGTAGGCGACGATCTCCGCCGGGGGCAACGGCACACCGGCGTCCGCGAGGACGCGTGTGGCGACCGACATGGGCGAGCCGATCAGCGAGACCGCTTGCTCGCTCGTCCACACCCCGCCGTGCGCCGCGACCAACTCAATCTCGGCCGCCATCCACAACGGCTCGGTGTCGATCAGCGTCCCGTCCATGTCCCACAAGACCGCGGCGGGCAGCGCGCCACGGTGGTTCGTGCCGAGCGCGGCGGCCACGTCGTCGAGCGTGTCGGGGGCAGACATCCAGGCGGCTCCAAGCGTGAGGGGTCTTCCGACACTATCCCGGCCCGGCCTTCGTCCGGCCGCCGTTCCGCGGCTCGGGGCGCCAGCGGCCAGGGTGTGCCTGAGCGCCGCGGCCTCGCGCGTGAGGGCGCGACGAGGGCACGGCTCACGTCCTGGAACGACCTGGCCAGGGGTGGCGCCCACACCTCCACGCGCCGACGCCACCCCGCCCGTCGGCCAGGTCCCTGCGGACCCGGTCGGCTCAGTTGCGCCAGGTGTCGGAGACGGTGAGCACACCGCTCGCCGGCGCCGTCACGCTGCGGTTGGCGCCGGACTCCCAGGTCACGGAGCCGTTCGCCTCCTTGCGCACGAACTTGTACTGCACGGTGGTCCCCGCGGGCAGCGTCACGGCCGCGCGCCAGACCGGATAGGTGGACGACGAGAGCGCGACCGCCTTGGCCGGGTCCCAGCCACCCAGCTCGGCGCAGTCGCCGACGACGAAGACGTTCTGGCCGTAGACGGTGGTGGCCTGGACGCCGAACGAGACCTGCGACGCGATGCTCGTCGGGCTGCTCGTCGGGCTGCTCGTCGGGGCGTTCGTCGGGGTCGACCCGCACGGGTTCGACGAGCCGACGACGCCGTCGCTCACCGAGACGACCGACCCGCTGAGCGTGTAGTCCCTCGACCCGTTGTTGTCCCACCGCCCGTCGCCGTCGGTGAACGCCGCCGTCACGGTGGCGCCGCCCGAGGCGACCTCGCGCGCGACCCACCCGGGACACGCGGCGGTCATCACCTCGCCGGGGACCGCGGTCCACGAGTCGGCGCCCACCTTGTAGTGGACGCGGTACGCCGACCAGCCCGGAGTCGTGGCGTAGTAGACGGTCGTGGCGGCGCCGGTAGTCGGGCCGGTCGTCGGGCTCGTCGTGCCGCCCGCGCGCGCGTCGACGTGCAGAGCGACCGAGCCGTTCGGCGGCACCGTGAACGTCGCGCTGCCCGACGAGGACACCTCGACCGTGGCGCCGGAGCAGCCGGACCCGCTGACCGCGCCGCTGATGACGTCGCAGTACCGCCCGGCCGGCAGCGACGTCGAGAACGCTCGGGTCAGCGCGGAGCCGGACCGGTTGATCGCCACGTAGCCGCGGTCGCCGCGCCCGAACGCGATCTGGTTGCCGCCGTTGTCCCACCACTGGTCCACGGACGTGCCGGCGACGGCGTTGCGGAAGCCGACCATGTGGGCCGTCTCGTTCCAGCGGTGCGCGCACGTGAAGGCGCCCTGGCCGCAGACGGCGTCGTCGACCTTGCCGTTGCCCTGCTGCGGCGCGCCCGCGTCGTCGGCGCCGAACGCGTAGCCCGAGTAGACCGTCGGCGTGCCGTACGGGTACGCGAGCATGAAGACGTTGGCGAGCCGGTAGGTGGACCCGTCCTTGTAGCTCAGGGTCTGGCCGTTCCGCTCGGTGTCGTGGTTGTCGACGAAGACGCCGGCACGGTCCGAGGGCAACAGCCACGAGGCCGACGACAGGCCCTGCAGCGAGGACAGCGTGCCGCTGTTCATCACGGATTTGAGGGTGCGCGCGTAGGTGAACTCGTGGACGTCGCCGATGCCCGTGTACTCGCTGGGCTGCACGGGCTCGCCAGCCGCGCCGATGACCTCCTGGACGAGGTAGACGCTCTGGTCGCTGATCTTCGCCTTGATCGCGGCGAGGTCGGCCGCGGCCATGTGCTTGGCGGCGTCGACGCGGAAGCCGCGCACTCCCAGCGAGGTGAGGTCGTTCAGGTAGTCCGCGATCTCCTGGCGCACGTACTCGGCGCCCGTGTCCAGGTCCTGCAGTCCGACGAGGCGGCAGTTCTGCACCTGGTAGCGGTCGCCGTAGTTGCTGATATTCGTCCTGCAGCTGTGGAAGTCCTGCGGGCCGTACCCGCCCGCCGGTCCGGGGTAGCGCTCCTCGGTGAACACCGTGCCGGCCCATCCGGTGCCGCTGGTCTGGCCGCTCATGTGGTTGATCACCACGTCCGCGCTGACCGAGACGCCCGCCGCACGGCACGTGTCGATCATGGCCTTGTACTCGGCGCGCGTGCCGAGCTTGGACTCGATCCTGTAGCTGACCGGCTGGTAGGACGTCCACCACTGCCCGGCGAGCCGGACGTGCTCGTTGGGGGGCGAGGTCTGCACCCAGCCGTAGCCGGCAGGACCGATCGTGTCGGTGCACTCGCGGGCGATCGAGTTCCAGGTCCACTGGAACAGGTTCACCGCGGTGGTGCGGTCGCCGCTCGGGGCGGCGACGGCGGGGTGCGCGGATCCGATGGCGGTGAGGCCGGCCATTGCGAGCAGCGCGGCCAGCATGGCGCCCAGCGCGCTGCGGCGCGGAGCGGCGGATCTGGGGGTCGTGGACATGACGGCATCTCCTCGAGATCGGGCCCGGCGACGTCGTCGGGCCTGTCCCGGCCGTCGCCTCGTCGCGACGACCGTTGCTGCGCCACGCACGGAGGACCGCACGTGCTGGGCCGGCGGACCGACCCGGGAGGAGGTGTGCCGCTCGTCGGCCGAGGACGACGAGCAAGGGCTGCAAGCGAACGACAAAATCTGCCGAAACGCGCTGCAAACGGACAATAGGGCGGACGCCTACCCCCGTCAACCGCCTGGCGGTTCGGCTGGCCGGCGCCCGCCTGCCTCCTGCTCGCGGGACCGCGACCGCGCTGCGCGAGCCGGCCCGCCGCTGCGCACGGCCAAAGTTCTCACCGGACACGAGGCCATCCACTGCCTCAAGCGCCACCGGCCGGATGGCCGGGTACACCTAGGCTGGGCACGTGAGCGCTCAACCGTCCCAGGAACTGCCCACTGGCGAGGCGGTGCTACTCGCCGCGTTCGAGGGCTGGAACGACGCGGGCTCGGCGGCCACACACGCGCTCGAGCACCTGCACGAGGTGTGGGCCGCGGAACAGGTCGACGAGCTCGACCCCGAGGAGTACCACGACTTCCAGGTGAACCGACCGCACGTGTCGACCGCCGCGGACGGCACCCGCGAGATCACCTGGCCGACGACCGCGATCGCGCTGGCCACCGCGCCACGCTCGGGCCGGCGCGTGGTGATCGTCCACGGAATCGAGCCGTCGATGCGTTGGCGGCGGTACAGCACCGAGCTGCTCGCGATCGCCGAGGGCCTGGGCGTGCGGCACGTCGTCACGATCGGGGCTCTGTTGGCCGACGTTCCGCACACCCGGCCCATCCCGGTGACCGCGACGTGCGAGGAGGCGGCGCTGCGCGAGCGGCTCGGCCTCGAGCGCAGCACCTACGAGGGCCCGACCGGGATCGTCGGCGTGCTCGCGCACGAGGCGCAGCAACGCGGGCTCAGCTCGGTGTCGCTGTGGGCGGCGGTGCCGCATTACGTCGCGCATCCGCCCTCGCCGAAGGCCACGCTCGCGCTGCTGCACCGGGTGGAGGAGATGCTGGGCGAGCCCGTGCCGATGGGCGAGCTGCCGGACGACGCCGCCGCCTGGCAGCACGGGGTGGACGAGCTCGCGGGCGAGGACGGCGAGATCGGCGAGTACGTGCGCCAGCTCGAGGAGGCCAAGGACACCGCCGAGCTGCCGGAGGCGTCGGGCGAGGCGATCGCGCAGGAGTTCGAGCGCTACCTGCGGCGCCGCGACGGCGGTCCCGGCTCGGCCTGACGGAGGGCTACAGCCGGATCCCGAGCAGGGCGTCCAGCGTGCGCGCGACGACGCCCGGGGCGCCCTCGACGAACTGCGCGCCACCGTCGGCCGAGGCCGCGAGCGACCGGGCTGCCCACGCGTCGACCGCGGCGAGCGCGGCCGGGGTGTCCAGGTC
>JAEWOA010000223.1 GCA_023461115.1 Actinomycetes bacterium | reverse complement strand
AATGAGTGCGATGTTGAATGGAATATCGCTAGCTCAATACCCTGAACGATATATCTCACTTGATCAGGCTAAAACACAAATTCAAAGTCAAGTACGTGATTTATCACAGTTGAAACAGTGGAATGATGAAGAAATAATTCAAGCGGTTTTTAGCCAGTATCCACAGGCGAATGGTTGGCTACCACTTGAAACTTATGGTTTGGCTATGGTGGTTTTAGTCAATAAAGAATCTGCTTCTATCATCAAAATAGTAGACCTAAGACCGTGGAAATAATTTCTTGAGTTAAAAGTGGGGAATTTAAGTATTCCCCATGCGATCAACCCATTTTAAAACTGGCAGAATTTCAATCAAACTTGCTACACAAAGCACTATCATCTTGCCTAAAAAAATATAAGATAGAGCCAGTTTTTAGTCTATTTTTTCCTATGAAATCTGCATTGCTAATATTGGCTGCCATCCTCATCTCCCTAGCGTGGCTATTGCCCATTCACTACCGCCCGTGGGTCACTTATACAGGTGAACTTTACGCATTTTTTGCCCTATTTGCCCTTGCAGCCTGCCTTTTTAAAGCAAAATTACAAATACCCAAAATCAGCCTGCCATTACTGGCGCTGTGCAGTGTTCCGCTCATTCAGTGGGGCTTTGGCTTGGTCTACTTTTTTGACAAAGCCCTGCTCAGTAGCGTGTATATCTTCAGTTTTTGGCTGGCAATTATATTAGGTTATAACCTCACTCAAAATAGTATTGAACGTGAGCGCATCTTTACAGGCTTTAGTTATCTGTTATTGGGCGTGGGTAGCATTACTGCATTCATGGCAATTTGCCAGTGGCTGACACTCGACCAATACCTGCCAATGATGGTGGATATAAAAATTGGACAACGCCCTTATGCCAACTTCGCCCAACCGAATAATATGGCGACCTTTTTGGTAATGTCACTCATGGCATGCCTATATTTATATGAAAAACAAAAACTTAAAACCGTGTGGATTGCGATTGCTGCTGCCATGATTTTGGTCGGTGTGGTATTGAGTCAATCGCGGACGTCGTGGTTGGCATCGTTGTGTCTCTTGACGTATTTGGGCTATCAACAATACCGTGGCGTGATGCGGATTAAATGGCGCTATAGCTTACTGTGGTTTGCCGCATTTATCGGGCTGATTTTTATCGCACCTGCTTTCAGTCAACTACTCTCACAAAGTGCAGACCTTTCGGTGCAATCTCGTGATGTGGTACAACGCGCCACAGGTGATATGTCGCGCTTGGCAATTTGGCAGCAAATGCTCGCTGCGATTGAACATCAACCGTGGTGGGGCTATGGTTGGCATCAAACCAGTGTGGCTTATGTGACGATCAGTGAATTTGTGCAAGGTCCTGTGTGGATTCGTAGCGCACACAATTTTATTTTGGATTTTTTACTTTGGAATGGTGTGATACTCGGCGTGCCATTTTTGGTGTATTTGGGTTATTGGGGCTACCAGTTGCATAAATATACCCAATCGGTGGAATCGGTTGTGGGGATTTTAATGCTCGGTGCATTTAGCGTACATGCCATGCTGGAATTTCCACAAAACTATGCCTACTTCTTGCTGCCTGTAGGTTTTATTATCGGCATGGTTCAGTCACAACGGGTGTTCAAAAACTTCACTTTATCTGTAATTTATTTACGCAGTACTTTTGTACTTGGCGCATTGTTGTTGATGCTGATTTATCGTGATTATGAGGTGATGGTGCCTAAATTGAATCAGTCGGTACGTTATGAACAAACGCCTGAAAGAATCACCCATCAAGAGCGTATTTTTGTACTGGAAGAATTTAACCGTCGGATCGCATGGATTCGTTTAAATCCATACACTCAGCAAACGCCTGAACAGCTGCAAGAGATTCATGAAATTGTATTGAATTACCCAACCACTTACGATTTATTGAAATATGCGCGGGTCTTGGCGTTTAATGGCTATGAAGCAGAAGCTAAAAAGCAATTGTGGTTGTTAAGCACTTTGCGTAAGGTCAATGTGGATTATGCAACTTTATTGGATGAGGCAAAGCCGCGCTGATTTGTGTAGCGTAAGGAGGGGGATTTGAAAATAGTGAGCCAAATATGGTGAAAATTTTCAATGTTGAAAATCTCTCCCAACTTCTCTTTAAAAAGAGAGGGGGTATTCATTATAAAATTGATTTCATGTGCGAAAATTTAAAGAGATGCTGAACTTTTGTTCAGATAAAGGGAGTTGTGTTAGAATTGTATGATCTATTCACACAATAAGGCATGCTGATGGCGAGAACTACAAGTGTAACAATTGGCCCACAACTCGATAACTTTGTGAGCAAACTGATTGAATCTGGACGTTATGGTTCAACCAGTGAAGTGATGCGATCTGCACTAAGATTATTGGAGCAGCAAGAAAATCAAACTGCAGCTTTAAAGCAAGCGATTGAAGCAGGTGAGAACAGTGGAGAAAGTACACTTAGCCTAAAAGATATTGCGGCTCAAGTGAAGCAGAAGCATCGTGTATAAGCTATCAAATTTAGCTGTCGACGACTTCACTGCTATTTATGAATACACCTTACTTAATTTTGGTGTAGCTCAAGCTGACCAATACACGCAACATTTGGAAAATACCTTTCATTTGTTAGTGAGTTCACCGCTGATTGGTTATGCATGTGTAGATATTGGTGAGGGAATACGCCGTCACGATCATCATCAACATGCTATTTTTTATAAAAAACAGGATTATGGAATTTTTATTATTCGGATATTGCATCAACAGATGCAACCCATGAAACATTTTTTTGCGTTATAAATACTTTTTTATAAATCCAAGAATTTAAAATGCGCATAAGTAAAATATATTGATATTGAAAGCTTCTTCATTAGAGATAGGCAAGATACTGAATTTTAGGTAAAGTGCCCCAAAAAACAAAAGACTGGAAAACCAGTCTTTTGAGTTATCTAAACCAGATGAATCTTAGAGTTGGCTTTGAATATAGTTTTCAATACCCACAGTTTCAACCAAATCAAGCTGTGTCGTTGCCCAATCTAAATATTCTTCTTCTTTCTCTAAAATTTCCTGAACCAAATCACGGGTTACATAGTCCAATTGTTGCTCTGCTAAAACCACCGCTTTTTGAATCGCTTCAATATTTTCTTTGACTTTTCGTACATCGCAATTCAGCACTTCAGCAGTGTGCTGACCAATATATAATTTACCCAAATGTTGTAAATTTGGCAGACCTTCTAAAAACAGAATACGCTCAATAATTTTATCGGCATGCTTCATTTGACGAATCGATTCTTTGTATTCAGCCGAACCGAGTTGTTCAATGCCCCAATCATTAAACATACGTGAATGTAAAAAATATTGGTTAATTGCAGTCAGGTGATGATACAAAACTTGGTTGAGTTGATTAATCACATCACGATTGCCTTTCATTGCAGCACTCCATCAACAATTTCTGCCTTAAACCGCTTAAGGCAATCTATGCTTCTATCTTAAACAAGACTGGGCAAAATGGCGAGTGATTTATAGAACGGCAAATGAAAATCGCAATCAAAAACAATTAGCTAGGCGGTGTGAAGAAATGTAAGACAAGAAAAACCCGCTGTAGTCGAAAGCGGGAGAGGAAACACTGAGTAAAAA
>JAEWOA010000222.1 GCA_023461115.1 Actinomycetes bacterium | reverse complement strand
GCTCGGGCCGGACCCCGCGACGCTCACGGGCCCCGCGGGCGCCGCCGCCGCCCGCGCGGAGATGGTGGCGCGCGTGCGGGCGCGTGGCGTGCCGGTGGGGCAGCTGCTCATGGACCAGAGCGTCGTGGCCGGCATCGGGAACATCTACCGCGCCGAGCTGCTGTTCCGTGCGCGCCTGGACCCGTGGACGCCCGGCAAGCAGGTGCCGGTGGCGGTTGCGGAGGCCTTGTGGGACGACTGGGCGCGGCTGCTCCCGGACGGCATCGCGACGGGCGTGATGCTGACCCGCGACCTGTCGGCCGACGATCGCGCGGCCGCGCTGACCGACCCGACGCTGCGGCACTGGGTCTACGGCCGCGCGGGTGAGCCGTGCCGCGTGTGCGGCGGCCCGGTGGTCGTCGAGGACATGGCCGCCCGCAAGCTCTACCGCTGCCCCCACTGCCAACACCATCCCTAACCACCCACCCACCCACCCGTGAGCGTGCACTCCAGCCGCGAGCGTGCACTCCAGCCGTGAGCGTGCACTCCAGCCGTGAGCGTGCACTCCAGCCGTGAGCGTGCACTCCAGCCGTGAGCGTGCACTCCAGCCGGCGGCCTCATCGGAGGTAGGAGCGCTCGCCCACGGGCGCGGCGGCCGCGAGGACGTTCTGGCGCGGCGCCAGCGGGCACACCCAGGCGTCGTCGTAAGCGCACGACGGGTTGTAGGCGAAGTTGAGGTCGACGACGAGGCGGTCGTCGTCGGATCCCAGGTCCGCGCCCTTCGCCGTGTCCAGGACATATCGGCCGCCGCCGTACGACGACCGGCCGGCCGTCGTATCGCGCAGCGGGACGAAGAGCCCGCCGCCGTAGGTGCGCAACGCCCACACCCCGAGGGTTCCGAGCCCGGGAAGCGTCACGTTCCCGACCAGCGCGAACGGCACGATGCCGTCCGTCGCGGTCGGGACCTCGAGTGTGCGCGCCTCGTCGGGCGGCTCGACGGCGACGACGAAGCGGAACGCAGGGTCATAGGGCGCGATGTCCAGTCCGTGGAAGCCGGCGCGCTCGTCGGCGGACAGCGGCGATGCCGGGTGCTCGCCGATCAGCGCCTCGCGCCCCGTTGCCCATAGGTGGTGCGCGGCGACGGGGTCGTCGGCGGCGCGGATCTGCGCGTAGAGCGCCGCAACGCGGCGGCGCCAGTCGACGAGCGCCAAGGACTCGTGGGACACGCCCCTACCGTGCCACGAGGGCCGTGCCGGCGCCCGGCTGGAGTGCACGCTCGCGGCTGGAGTGCACGCTCGCGGCCGGAGTGCACGCTCGCGGCTGGAGTGCACGCTCGCGGCTGGAGTGCACGCTCGCGGCTGGAGTGCACGCTCACGGCTGGAGTGCACGCTCGCGGGTGGAGTGCACGCTCGCGGCGGGGTGGGGGAGGATGCGCGCATGGAATTGCGAGTGTTCACCGAGCCGCAGCAGGGTGCTTCCTACACGGAGCTGCTGCGCGTCGCCCGAGCCACCGAGGACCTGGGCTTCGACGCCTTCTTCCGCTCCGACCACTACCTGCGGATGGGCGACGGCGACGGCCTGCCCGGCCCCACCGACGCGTGGACCACTCTCGCGGGCCTGGCGCGCGACACCCGGCGGATCCGCCTGGGCACGCTCGTCTCGTCGGTGACGTACCGCCACCCCGGGATCCTGGCGATCCAGGTGGCGCAGGTGGACGAGATGTCCGGCGGGCGCGTGGAGCTGGGCCTGGGCACGGGCTGGTTCGCCCGCGAGCACGAGGCGTACGGCATCCCGTTCCCCGCCAAGCGCTTCGACGTGCTCGAGGAGCAGCTTGAGATCGTCACCGGCCTGTGGGGCACGCCGGTGGGCGAGACGTACTCGTTCGCGGGGCACCACCACACGCTGACCGACTCGCCCGCACTGCCCAAGCCCGTGCAGCACGCGCGCGGCAAGGCCGGCGTGCCGGTGATCGTGGGCGGCAACGGGCCGGTCCGCACGCCCGCGCTCGCGGCCCGCTACGCGAGCGAGTTCAACCTGTCGTTCCCGGAGCTGGGCACGGTCGAGGGCAAGCTCGCGAACGTGCGGCAGGCCTGCGCCGAGATCGGCCGCCCCGCGGACGACCTCACGTTGTCGGTCGCGCTCGTGCTGTGCGTGGGCCGCGACGAGGCCGAGTTCGCGCGCCGGGCGGCCGCGATCGGGCGGCAGCCCGACGAGGTGCGCGAGCACGGGCTGGCCGGGACGCCCGGCGAGGTGGCCGAGCGGATCGAGTGGCTGCGGGGGCTCGGCGTCAGCCGGGTGTACCTGCAGACTCTCGACCTCGCGGATCTGGATCACCTGGAGCTGGTGGCGTCCGACGTGGCCCCGCAGGTGCGCTGAGCGGCGGCCAGGCGGTGGCGGGCCCGCCGCCTGCGGCCGGCTCGTCGGGCGACGGCCGCGTCTCGACGACGAGCGCGCGCACGCAGTGCGCCGCCAGCACGACGAGCGCGACGTTGCGGGCCGCGAGCACGCCCGTCATCAGCGGCCCGCCGCCGGTGATCTCGCCGTACGCCCAGGGGAAGACGAGTTGGGTGGCGCCCGCGATGCCCGCGACCAGCGCGGCTGTGGGCCGCCACCCGGGCAGGCGCAGCGCGAGCGCGACCGCCACGGGAGGCGCGATCCACCCGATGTACTGCGGCGAGCCGACCTTGTTGAGCACGATCAGCAGCGTCGCGATCAGCGCGGCGCCACGCAGCAGGAGCTGCGCGCGCGCCACCTCGTCGGACCACAGCCGCGCGCCCAACAGGCGCGAACGCCACCAGATGAACGCGCCCGCCGCCGCGATCCCGACGACGAACAGCAGGCCCAGCGCGTCCGCGGCGCCCTGGGCGCCCGGCCCGTAGATCTCCCACGTGATGATCTTCTGGTTGAGCCCGATCCGGATTCCGGGGGACCACAGGCTCGCCACCAGCCACGGTGTCGCGCCGACCGCCTCCAGTTGGAGCCCGCGCTGGTCCTGCTCCACCAGGAACGACGCGACGTGCGGCAGCCCGCCGAGTGCCGCGACGACGAGCACCACCACTCCGCTGAACGCCGCCGCGGGCGCCGCGACGGTCCGGATGGGGCGCCGCACGATGGCGAGCAGGGGCAGGATCAGCGCACCCGGCGCGGCCTTGACCCACGCGCCCGCGGTGAGCAGCACGGCCGCCACGCGCGGGCGACGAAGCGCGACGACGAGCGCCCACAGGACGAGGGGGGCCACCGCGGCGTCGAGCCGGCCCATCGCGACCGGGCCCAGCAGCGCCGTGAACCCGATCCACCACCACGCGCCGGCCGTGGTGCGCGCGATCCGGCGGTGGCCCACCATGCGGGGCGCGTGGAGCAGCGCGAGCACGCCGGCCGCGTCGAACGCGGTGACCCACAGGCTCCACGCGGCGCCGAACCCGCTGCCCTCGCTGGCGCCCCCGAGCGCGGCCGCCAGCATGGGCACGAGCGCGCCCACCGGGTACACCCAGGCCTCGTCGAATACGGGCCACCAGCCCAGGTGCAGTCCGCGCCACACCCACCAGCGGTACAGGTCGAGGTCCCAGAAGGTCTCCGCGGGCAGCCACACCACACCCACCAGGAAGAGCCACGCGTGCACGACGACGAACGCCGCCCACACCGCCCAGGGCGATGTGAACGGCGAACGCGTGGCTCGGGACAGCGGGGCCTCCGTGGTGGCGGGCCCCGCGGGAGGCGGGGCGTCGTGACGGGCGGTCCTCAGGCTACGAGCCGACCCTCAGATCCGGGCTGGGCGCCCGGGTTCGGAGCCGAGCCTACGAGCCCACCCCGGGCATCGTCGGCGGGGGAAGCGCCCCGGCCTGTGGGCCGGCCACCGGGTACACCGCGGGACGCTCGTCGACGAGCTCGGCGTCCACGTCGGTGTCCTGGGGCTCGTCCGGCGGCCGCGGCGCCGTGGGGGCGGTCGCGGTGACCGGGTCGGGAGCGCCGCCGCCGACGACGTGGTCGGGCGGGGGAGGCAGGGTCGGGGTGTCGTCGCTCATGTGCGGCTCCTCGCTTCGGGCGGCTGACGGGTGGGACAAGGCTGGCCACGCCGGGTCTGTGGTGGTTCGGCCCCGCAACTCGAACCTTGGCACGGCGCGGCCGCCCACGCACCAACAGGGCGACCACTAGCCTCCGATCAGGCTCGGCGGACGAGCCGTGGACGAAGGAGGCCTGCGGTGTCGCAGATCGACGAGAAGGTGGACGAGCCGGTGGAGCGGGACCGGCTGTGGGGCTGGAGCCTGCACGGCGACGGCCGTCGCGTGCCGCCCGGTCAGGTGGTCGCGCCCGACGAGCGGCTGCGGTGGAGCCGCACCGTCCCGATCGGGCTGCAGCACATCGTCGCGATGTTCGGCGCGACGTTCCTGGTGCCGATCCTCACGGGCTTCTCGCCGCAGACCACGCTGTTCTTCTCGGCGATCGGCACGATCGGCTTCCTGCTCATCACGGGCAACCGCGTGCCCAGCTACCTGGGCTCGAGCTTCGCGTTCATCGCGCCCGTGCTGGCCGCGACCGCGAGCAACGGGCAGTCCGCGGCGGTGGGCGGGATCCTCGCGACCGGCATCCTGCTCGCGCTCGTCGGCGTGATCGTGCACTTCGCCGGGACGCACTGGATCGACGTGCTGATGCCGCCGGTGGTCACGGGCACGATCGTCGCGCTGATCGGCTTCAACCTGGCGCCGGCGGCGTGGGGCTCGCCGCCCAGCGCCGACAACCCGACAGGCTCGGGCTTCCAGGCCTCGCCCGTGACCGCGCTGTGCACGCTCGGCACGATCATCCTGGTCACGGTGCTGTTCAAGGGCATCCTCGGGCGCCTCTCGATCCTGGTCGGCGTGCTCGTCGGCTACCTGGTGGCGTACCTGCGCGACGAGGTGAGCTTCGACGCCGTGCGGGACGCCGACTGGATCGGGCTCCCGCACTTCATCACGCCGCACATCGCCCCCGGAACGCTCACGCTCTTCCTCCCGGTGACGCTCGTGCTGATCGCGGAGAACATCGGCCACCTCAAGTCGGTGTCCGCGATGACCGGCCGCGACCTCGACCCGGTGACCGGCCGCGCACTGTTCGCGGACGGCGTCGCCACCACCCTCGCGGGCGTCGGCGGCGGCTCCGGCACGACGACCTACGCGGAGAACATCGGCGTGATGGCCGCGACCCGCGTCTACTCGACCGCCGCCTACTGGGTGGCAGGCTTCGGCGCGCTCGTGCTGTCGATGTCCCCGAAGTTCGGCGCGGCGATCGCCACCGTGCCGCCCGGCGTCCTGGGCGGCGCCGCCACCATGCTGTACGGCATGATCGGCGTGCTCGGCGCGCGCATCTGGATCCAGAACAAGGTGGACTTCTCCAACCCGGTGAACCTGACCACCGCGGCCGTCGCGCTCGTCGTCGGGATCGCGAACTACACGTGGCAGTGGGGCGACGCGCAGTTCGCCGGCATCGCGCTCGGCACCGCCTCGGCGATCGTCGTCTTCCACGTGATGCGGCTGCTCGCCCGCTGGCGCGGGACGCACGACGAGCCGGCCTCGCCGGCCTCCGTGCCGGGCGGCGACGAGCCCGCGGCACACCCGCAGGGCTGACGGCGGACGACCAAACCGGGGGGGCCCGGGGGCCCCCCCCCCCCCCCCG
>JAEWOA010000221.1 GCA_023461115.1 Actinomycetes bacterium | reverse complement strand
CTTCTCGGCCGCGGCAGCCTCGTTCTGCGACGTCTCGGCCGCCGCCTCGCGCTCGGCGGCGCGGCGCTCGCGGCGCTCGGCGTCGGCGAGCAGCGCGCGCGCGTCGTCCTTGATCGACGCCACGTCGCGAGCCGCCTGCTCGCGCTGCGCGGACGCCTCGCGACGCGCCACGAGGACGAGGATGAGCGCGACGAGGCAGGCGCCGAGCAGCCCGACGACAGTGCCGATGACACCCGCCTGGTCCATCCCGCCTCCTCGTCGGACGGTTCGCCCACCGCGGGTCCGCGGCGGAGTCCTCAGCAACTCGACGCGCCGCTCGCGCGGCCGGCCTCGAGTCAAGCGCTCAGCGGCATTGTCGCCCACGATTCCGCGCGTTCGCGGCAGATTCGCAGCGCCACGCGCAAGGTCGACGCCTCACGGCTGCGATACGTCCCGTTAGCCGCGAATGCACGCCGATCAGCCGTGGGCCAGCTCGCCGTGATCCAGCTCAGCCGTGATCCGGCCCAGCCGTGCCCAATCGTCGAGCTCAGCCGTTGTCGAGCCCGAGACTGTCCGCGTCCGCGCCCTCGTGCGCGAGTTGTTCGCGCACGAGCCGCGTCGCCAGGCCGGGCGGGTACCCCTTGCGCCCGAGCGCGCCGTGCACGCGCCGCACCCGCGCGGCCGGATCGAGTCCGCGCGTCGCGGCCAGCTTCTTGCGGACGAGCGCTCGGGCCGCCTCCTCCTCGTCGTCGTCGGCGATCTGGGCGAGCGCGTCGACGGCATCCTCGTCCGCGATGCCCTTGCGTCGCAGCTCCATCGCGATCGCGCGCCTGGACAACCCCCGCTCGGCGTGCCGAGTGCGCGCGACCATGCGCGCGTACTCGGCGTCGTCGATCAGGCCCACTTCGATGAACCGGTCGAGCACCGCCTGGGCGGCCTCCTCCGGCACATCCTTGCGGGCCATCGCCTCGGCCAACTGCGCCCGGCTGCGCGGCGCGGCCGTGAGCAGCCGTAGCGCGATCGCCCGTGCGACCTCCTGCGGGTCCGGCTCGCGATCGTGCGCGGCGGCGCCGACCGGTGAAGGCTCGTCCGCCGGTCGGCGCCGCCGGCCGGTCAGAAGTCCACCGCCGGCGGCTGCGCCGGCGCGTCGACCCGGGCGCCGATGCCGAGCTTCTCCTTGATCTTCTTGTCGATCTCCTCCGCCAGGTCCGGGTTGTCGCGCAGGAACTTGCGCGCGTTCTCCTTGCCCTGGCCCAGCTGGTCGCCCTCATAGGTGAACCACGCGCCGGACTTGCGGATGAAGCCGTGCTCCACGCCGAGGTCGATCAGCGATCCCTCGCGCGAGATCCCGACGCCGTACAGGATGTCGAACTCCGCCTGCTTGAAGGGCGGGGCCATCTTGTTCTTCACGATCTTCACGCGCGTGCGGTTGCCGACCGCGTCGGTGCCCTCCTTGAGAGTCTCGATGCGGCGGATGTCCATGCGCACCGACGCATAGAACTTCAGGGCCTTGCCACCGGTCGTCGTCTCGGGCGAGCCGAAGAACACGCCGATCTTCTCGCGGAGCTGGTTGATGAAGATCGCCGTGGTGCCCGACGCGTTGAGCGCGCCGGTGATCTTGCGCAGCGCCTGGGACATCAGGCGGGCCTGGAGGCCGACGTGGCTGTCCCCCATCTCACCCTCGATCTCGGCCTTCGGCACGAGCGCCGCGACCGAGTCGATCACGATGATGTCGATCGCGCCCGAGCGGATCAGCATGTCCATGATCTCGAGCGCCTGCTCGCCGGTGTCCGGCTGCGAGACCAGCAGCGCGTCGGTGTCCACGCCGAGCTTCTTGGCGTACTCCGGGTCGAGCGCGTGCTCGGCGTCGATGAACGCCGCGATGCCGCCCGCGCGCTGCGCGTTGGCGACCGCGTGCAGCGCGACCGTCGTCTTGCCCGAGGACTCCGGGCCGTACACCTCGACGATGCGGCCGCGCGGAAGGCCGCCGATCCCGAGCGCGACGTCCAGCGCGATCGAGCCGGTCGGGATGACCTCGACGGGCGCGCGGCCCTCGTCGCCAAGGCGCATGATCGAGCCCTTGCCGAACTGGCGGTCGATCTGGGAGAGGGCGGCCTCGAGGGCCTTCTCGCGGTCCTTCGGTGCGGGCATGGTGCTCCACCTTTGTGCTCGAGCAGCGGTCGCTGCGCTGACGGGGGCTGGTCTTGTGTTGTCGCGGGTGACGCTATGCCCGACCACCGACATGCCCGCCGCCCCGCCCTCTCCTGTGGAGATCCAGCCCCGTGATGGGGGCTGTGGACGGCTCGGCCGGTCGCACCCAGGAACACCATAAGCGAACAGACGTTCGATGCGCGACGACACGCCGTCAGCGGCGTGTCGGCCCACCCACGCAGACCTCGACCGACTCTCCCGGCGCCAGCACGTGCACCGTCGTCGCGCGCGTCTCGCGGTGCACCGCGGCCGCGAAGGCCGGGCCCGCCTCGTCCATCCAGCCCGGCGGCAGGCTGCGCGACACCGGCGCGTGCAGCGTCCCCCAGTGCACGGGGACCGCCACCCGCGCGCCCACCGCCGCCACCGCGCGCGCAGCTTGGCGCGGGTCCATGTGCCCGCCGGAGAGCCGCGGCCCCCACCCGCCCACCGGGACCAGCGCGAGGTCGATCGGGCCCCCGGCGATCGCGGGCAGATCGGCCATCGCCGGGTAGGGCGCGGTGTCCCCCGCGAACCACACGCGCATGCCGTCGGCCACCAGCAGGAAGCCGACCGCCGCATTCGGCCGGCTCGGCATGGGCCGGTCGGCGTGCACCGCGGCGACCGTGCGGATTCGCACGCCCGATCCCGCGGGACTCCACCAGTCGTGGTCGAGCCCGACGCCGCGCAGCTGGCGCCCGCGCAGCCAGCGCGCGTTCGCGGGCGCGGACAACAGCGGCACGCCCGGCAGCAGCGCGAGCGAGCCGAGCTCCGCGTGGTCGTAGTGCAGGTGCGAGATCAGCACCGCCGCGGGGTCCGCCCAGTGCGCGTGCTCCGGAGCGCCGCCTCGGCGGCGCAGCAGCCCGGCATGGCGACGCAGCAGCGGGTCGGTGAGCACCCTCGTCGCAGCCTCCGCCCACGCCGGCCACAGGTCGAGCACGGTGCTCGCATGGCCCAGCCAGCGCACGCGCACACGCGCGGCGCCACCTGCGGGCCCGCCCTCGAGCCCGCTCACGGCCGCAGGCCGGCCGCGGACGCCCACCGGACCAGTTGCTCGTGCACCGCCTCGGCGCCCACGAGCACGGAGTCGTCGCCCACCGCTGTGCGCAGGTCGTCGTCGACCTCCCAGTGCGCGGGGTGCAGCAGGAGCGCGTGGTTCTGCGCGCCGCCGATGCCGCCGTGCGAGCCGATCTGCTCCTCGAACGCGTGCACGTGCCCGGCGCCCGTGACCGCGGAGACGAGCAGCAGGTCACCCGTGTGCGGCAGGCGGGCTGCGCGCGCGAGGTCGGCTCGGCCGCGCAGCCCGTAGCCGGCCAGCGGGTCCTCACCCTCGACCAGGGCGGCGCCCGGGCCTGCGAGCTCGGGCTCCAGCAGCGTGAGCCCGTGCGCGCCGATCGCGACGAGCCCGCGCTCGCGCGTGTCGACGACGACCACGCCCACCGCGGGCGACGCGACCAGGCCCGGGACCACCGCCGGCCACGCGTCGCGCACGTCCTCGAGCGTGAGGCGCACGGGCGTCCGCGGGAACCAGACAAGGCCGAGGTTCCCGGACCCCACGACCACGAGGTCGGGCACGTCCGCGCCGCCCGGGCCGACGTCCCGGCCCGAGCGGGCGCCCGCGTCCGGTCCGACGACGCGAGCGGGCCGCGACCGCCCGAACACGCTCGTGAGCAGCGCGTTCACAGGCCCCCAGTCCTCGCCGCCGCCGCTCGCGACGCCGGTCGCGTCGGGCATCGCCATGAGGCCGCGGACCTCGTCGAGCAACGAATGCCCGGCGAGTTGGGCGAATGTCGCGCCGAGCGCCTGGCCGTGGTCGGACAGCACGACGAGCTCGTAGTGACGCGGCGCGGCGGCCACCGCGGACTCCAGCACATGCAGCACCCGGTCGAGGCCCTCGAGCGCGCGCAGCGACTCCGGCCGGGTAGGCCCGGCGTGGTGGGCGATCTCGTCGTAGTCGACGAGGTCGACGTAGATCACCGGATCGCCGCGCACCAGGCCTTGCGCGACGAGCGAGGTCGACAAGTCGCGCATGAGCACGTTCGTCACGCCGCGCAGCAGCACGTACCACCCGCCGCGGCCCATGCGCGGGCGCACGTCGCGCACGCGCTGGCGACGCGCCTGGTACAGCTCCTTGAGCATCTCGCCGAGCGTCAGGCTGATCGCGCGGGCCAGGACGAAAGGGCTCGAGAAGAACCGCACAAAGTCGGCGCCGGGCCCCAGGCCCGCGCCCGAGCCGTCGGGCCCCGCGGCGCGCGTGCGGCTCATGACGAGGTACGCGTGCGCGGCGTCGCCGGTGAACATCGTCCCCACCGCGGTCCCTCCGCCCGCGAGCAGGCCCTTGCCCGTGGTGAGGCGTTGCTCGACCAGCGCGGCGTCCACGGGGTGGTTGGTCACGACGAGGCGTCCGAGCCCGCGGTCCCACCACCGGAACGCGGGGATCTGCGACGAGTCGCCGTGCAGCAGCCCGGCCTGGCTCGCGGGTGTGGTCGACGGCACGCGAGCCCACCAGCGCTCGAGCCGGTGCGTGCCCTCGTCGAGCCACCGCTGCAACGTGGGCGCGAGCCCCGCCTCGATCGCCTCACGCAGCACCGGCTCGGCGACGCCGTCGAGCTGCACCACCAGGAGCCCCGGGTCGCGGCGCTCGGCCGGCTCGCCGGCCGCCGTATGACGCGCGTGGCGCCGCGCGCGCCGCAGCACGTCCGCGACGACGTACTCGGAGTCGTTGGCGCCCCAGACCCACCGGCCCGCGGCCATCACGACCGCGGCGACGACCAGCACCGCGACCACGTCCCACCCGGAGGCCACGACGATGCCCGGCACGAGCACGAGCGCCGCCCACGCGATCGCGACCTGCACCAGCAACCCGAGCGCGAGGGCGCCCATGGCGCCGGTGACG
>JAEWOA010000220.1 GCA_023461115.1 Actinomycetes bacterium | reverse complement strand
ACTGCTGGCCCGGCGACTGCTGGCCCGACGACTGCTGGCCCGACGACTGCTGGCCCGGCGACTGCTGGCCCGGCGACAGCCGCCGCGACGACAGCCGACCCGACGACTGCCGCCGCGACGACAGCCGACCCGACAACAGCCGCCTCGACGACAGCCGCCTCGACGACAGCGCCCGCCGACTCCGCCGCGAGCCTCGCGGACGTCGTGTTGTCCGCGCCCGCCGGCCCCGAGGACGCGGAGACGCAGGCCCTGCGGGCCGCGCTCATGCGGGTGGTCGACCTCTCGGGAGACGTGCTGGCCGACGCGCGCCAGATCCGCGAGGCCAAGGCCGCGCAGGAGGCGGCCGAGCGGGCCGCGGCCAAGAAGGCCGCCGAGCGGGCCGCGTGGAAGAAGTCGCTGCGCGGCTTCGCCAACGGCAAGATCCCCCCGCGCGCGCTGTGCGGCGTCTCGTGGGACAAGGCGGTGGAGCTGCGCTGCGACGCAGCCGAGGACCTGCAGGCGCTCGACGCCGCGTACGCCAAGGCGTTCGGCGCCCACCTGACGGTCAATGACTCGTACCGCTCGTACGGCGGCCAGGTCTCGTGCCGCGCGACCAAGGGCTCGCTGTGCGCCAACCCCGGCACCTCCAACCACGGGTGGGGGTTGGCCGTGGACCTCGGCGGCGGCGTCAACACGTTCGGCTCGGCGCAGCACAAGTGGATGAAGGCGCACGCCGCGGACTACGGCTGGGCGCACCCCGCGTGGGCCGGGGCAGGCGGCGGCAAGCCCGAGCCCTGGCACTGGGAGTACCAGCGCTGACGGCGCGCCACAGATCACCCGGCCTTCCACGCTGACGCGCCGGGGGCGCGCTCCTAGCATCGCCCTATGGAGAACGGGCCTGCGGGCACGTCTGGACAGGCGTGGCCGCTGGTGGGCCGGGCAGCGGAGCTCGACGACCTCGACGAGCTGCTCTCGCGCGCGGCCGACGGCTGGGGTGGCGCGGTGCTGCTGGAGGGCGAGGCCGGGGTCGGCAAGACCAGGCTCGTGGAGGCGCTCGCGTCGTCGTCCGTGCTGCTCGGGATCCCGGTGGAACGGGGGGTGGCCGCGCTCGCGGACCGCGACGAGCGGCCGCGGCTCGTCGTCGTCGAGGACGCGCACCTGGCGCAGGCCGACGCGCTCGACGACCTGCGGGCCGCCGCGGCGAGCGGTCCCGTTCCCGGCCACCTGGCCGTGGTGACGTTGCGGCCCGTGCCGCACCGGCCCGAGCTCACGGGGGTGATCACCGCCTGGACGCGGGCCGGCGCCCGGTGGCTCGAGTTGCGGCCCCTGAGCTCGGCCGCGGCCACCGAACTCGCCGAGGCGATCATCCGCGCGTCGATCGGCCCGGTGCTGCGGGGCGCGGTCGCGACCGCGGGCGGCAACCCGGGCTTCGTCGCCGACATCGTCGGGACCGCGCGTGACGAGGGCGCCCTGCAAGCCGTCGACGGCGGAATCGACGCGTTCGGGCCGCACTGGCGGGACATCGTCGACGAGCGCGTGCGCGAGCGCGTGGGCTACCTGGGCCCGCCGGTGCTGGCGTTGCTGGCCCGCGCGTCGGTGCTGGGGGTCTCGTTCGTGGTGCTGGACCTCGCGGCGCTCGCGGGCGAGCCCGTGCCGGCCGTCTGGCGCACGTTGCGCACGGCGATCGCCGCGGGCGTCGTGAAGGCCCGCGGGGACCGCCTGGTGTTCCGGCACGACGTGGTGCGGGGCGCGCTCTACAGCGGGATCGACCCCGGGCTGCGGCGCGAGTGGCATGCGCGCGCGGCGTGGACGCTGCGCGAGGCGGGCGCGCCGCAGTCGGTGGTGGCGGCCCACTTGGAGCTCGCGCGCTGAAGCGCGGCGGGCCGTCCTCCTGCGCGATGCGCGGCGCACGCCTAGCGTGGTCGACGCATCCACCCGCGGACGAAGGAGCGACCCATGGCCACGCGCAGCGCGCACACCGCTTGGACCGGCACCCTGCAGGACGGCTCGGGGCGCGTCGAGCTCACCAGCTCCGGGGCCGGTGGCTTCGACGTGGACTTCCCGCGGCGCGCGGCGGACTCGGCGGGCGGGGTGACGAGCCCCGAGGAGCTGATCGGCGCCGCGCACTCGTCGTGCTTCGCGATGCAGCTCTCCGCGGTGATCGCCGAGGCGGGCGGCACGCCCGGCTCGCTCGACGTGACCGCCGACGTCACGCTGCGCCCCGACCCCGCGGGCGGATTCCACATCTCCGGCATCGCGCTCACGGTGCGCGGACGCGTGGAGGGCCTCGACGAGGCAGGCTTCCTCGCGGCGGCGCAGAACGCCAAGGCCACGTGCCCGGTGAGCAAGGCGCTGACCGGCACGACGATCACCCTGGACGCCGCTCTCGTCTGAGCGCCGTGAGGGGACCTCGGTCCCATGAGGGAAGGCTTGCCTGAGTTCTACCGTCGATCGCATGGACCTGGCGAGTTGCGCCCCTGGCGACACGGTGTGCGTGGTGGGCGTGTGCCTGGACGACGGCATGCGCCGCCGGTGCCGTGAGCTCGGGCTGTGTGTGGGCGCGCTGGTCCGGGTGACGCACCGCGGGGCGTTCGGGGGACGCGTGCTGGCGCTCGGCGCGCACCGGCTCGCGGTGGACGCGACGACGTGCGCGGCCGTCGAGGTGGCCCCGTGGGACGGGGCGCCGGTCCGGCTGGTCGAGGCGTCGCGGGCCACGACGTGAGCTGCCACGAGGCGGGCCCCGGCGAGCAGGCGCATGCGAGCGGGCCGGTCGGCGTCGCCGAGCGCCCGGCCGTCGTCGCGCTGCTCGGGAACCCGAACGTCGGCAAGTCGACGCTGTTCAATGCGGTCACGGGCGCGCGGCAACGGGTCGTCAACGCGCCGGGCACCACGGTCGAGGTCGCGCGGGGCACGTGGCGGGCCGCGGGCGAGCGCCTCGACGTCGTCGACCTGCCCGGCACGTACTCGCTGGTGGCGCGCTCGCCCGACGAGCAGCTCGCGGCGGACACGATCGCCGACGACGGCACGGCGCTCGCGGTGGTGGTCGTCGACTGCACGGCGCTGGGCCGGGGCCTGCTGCTCACCGGGCAGGCCGCGCGCTCCGGCCGGGCCGCGGTGGTCGCGCTGACGATGATCGACGTCGCGTCTGCCCGCGGGGTCGTCGTCGACCCCGAGCGGCTGTCCGACGAGCTGGGTGTGCCCGTGGTGCCGGTGGACCCGCGGACCGGGCGGGGGCTCGCGGACCTGGGCCGGGTCGTCGCGGCCGGTGTGCGCAGCCCGCGGTTCGTCGTCGGGGCCCCCGACGACGACGACGCGCTGTTCGACTGGGTGGCCCGCGTGCAGGACGCGCTCGACCACCGGCCCGCCGAGTCCCACGTGCGCACCCGCTCCGACCGCATCGACGCGCTCCTGCTACACCCGTGGATCGGGGTGCCGGTGTTCCTCGCGGCCATGTGGGCGATGTTCGAGCTCGCGACCGCGGTCGCGGCGCCGCTGATGGACTGGGTGGACCAGGCCGTGAACGGGTGGGCCGCGGATGCGCTGCGCTCGGTGCTGCCGTCGTCGGGCACGTTCGCCTGGGTGCAGGGGCTGCTCGTCGACGGCGTGCTCGCGGGCGTCGGCACCGTGCTGTCGTTCGCGCCGCTGATGGGGCTGATGTTCGTCGCGCTCGCGCTGCTCGAGGACTCGGGGTACCTGGCGCGCGCGGCGTTCGTCGCCGACCGGGCCATGCGCGCGATCGGGCTCGACGGGCGCGCGGTGCTGCCGCTCGTCGTCGGGTTCGGGTGCAACCTGCCCGCGCTCGCCGCGACGCGCACCCTCCCGCACGCGCGCCAACGCCTGCTCACCGGGCTGCTCGTGCCCTTCACGTCGTGCACCGCGCGGCTCACGGTCTACATCCTGTTGGCGTCGGTGTTCTTCCCGGCGCACGCCGGGACCGCGATCTTCTGCATGTACGTCGCGTCGATCGCGCTCGTCGTGCTGGGCGGGCTCGCGCTGCGGCGCACGCTGTTCCGCGACGTCGTGCGCGAGCCGTTCGTCCTGGCCCTGCCCGCCTACCAGCGGCCGCGGCTCTCGGCGATCCTCCTCTCGGCGTGGGTGCGGGTGCGGGCGTTCGTCGTGAAGGCGGGCCGCATCATCGTCGCGACGCTCACCGTGGTGTGGGTGCTGATGGCCGTGCCGGTCGCCGGGTCGTCGGCGTTCGGGGACGTGCCGGTCGAGGACTCGGCGTACGGGCGCATGGCGCAGGGCGTGGCGCCCGTGCTGGCGCCTGCCGGGTTCGGGTCGTGGCAGGCGGCGGCCGCGCTGACCACGGGGTTCGTGGCCAAGGAGGTCGTCGTCGGCTCCTTCGCGCAGTCGTTCGCGGTGGACGAGCCCGACGACCCCGCGGCCCCGGGCGACCTGGGCAGCCGCATGCGCGCGACGTTCGACGAGACGTCCGGAGGGCACGGCGCCGCCGCGGCGGCCGCCTTCATGGTGTTCGTGCTGGCGTACTCGCCGTGCCTGGCGACCGTCGCCGAGCAGCGCCGGCTCTTCGGATGGCGGTGGACGGCCTTCGCGGTGGGCGCGGGGCTCGTGATCGCTTGGGTGGGCGCCGTGCTGGTCTTCCGGTTGGGGGTGCTCGCGTCGTGAGCGTGCTCGACGACGTCCTGGCGCAGACCCGGCGCGGCGCCACGCCCGCGAGTGTGGCCCGCAGGCTCAGGCTCGACGAGGGCCTGGTCCACGCGGCACTCGACCACTGGGAGCGCGCCGGTGTGCTGACGCGCAGGAGCCGCGGCTCGTCGCGCTGCGACACGTGCCCGCCGCCCGCCACCCCCGCGAGCGCGCTGCCCGTGGCCTGCGCGGGCTGTCCCTTGGCCCGCCGCTGAGCCGACGCGAGCCGACGTGTCCGCGGGCCGGGAGGCCCGGCTCGCGGGGCGGGCGGGGTGCGAGGATGCCCCTTGTGACGACCGACACCACCATGCGCGCCGACCTCGTCGGGGCGCTGCGGTCGGCGGTGCGGGGCCCGGTCGACGACTCCACGCGCCGCCGCGCCGAGTACTCCACCGACGCCTCCAACTACCGCGTGGTGCCCGAGGTCGTCGTGTTCCCGCTCGACACCGACGACGTGCAGGCCGCGCTCGCGGCCGCGCGGGAGGCCGGGGCGCCGATCACCGCGCGCGGTGGCGGCACGTCGGTCGCGGGGAACTCCATCGGCCCCGGGGTGGTGCTCGACTTCTCGCGCCACGTGAACCGGATCCTCGAGATCGACCCGCAGGCGCGCACCGCGCGCGTCGAGCCGGGTGTGGTCATGGGCGCGCTGCAGCAGGCCGCGGCGCCCCACGGGCTGCGGTTCGGGCCGGACCCGTCGACGTGGGCGCGCGCGACCCTCGGCGGGATGATCGGCAACAACGCGTGCGGCCCCCGGGCCGTGGCGTACGGGCGCACGGCCGACAACGTGCTGGCCCTGGACCTCGTGGACGGCGCGGGGCGCCGCGTGCGCGCGGGCGCGGGCGCCAGCGCGCTCGACGAGGTGCCGGGCCTCGCGGCGCTGGTCCGCGGCAACCTGGACGTGATCCGCACCGAGCTGGGCCGGTTCGGCCGGCAGGTGTCGGGGTACTCGCTCGAGCACCTGCTGCCCGAGAACGGGACCGACCTGGCCAAGGCGCTCGTCGGCACCGAGGGGACGGTCGGCACGCTGCTGGAGGCGACCGTCCGGCTGGTCCCGGTGGCCGCGGCGCCGGTGCTCGTGGTGCTCGGCTACCCGGACATGCCCGCCGCCGCGGACGCGGTCCCCGCGCTGCTGGCGCACCGCCCGTTGGCGATCGAGGGCATGGACTCGCGGCTCGTCGACGTGGTGCGCCGCGTGCGCGGCGCCTCCGCCGTGCCGCCGCTGCCGCAGGGCGCGGGCTGGCTCATGGTCGAGGTCGGCGGAGACACACTCGACGAGGCGCTGGCGCGGGCCCATGCGCTCGCGGCGGACTCCGGGACCCGCGCGGTCGGGCTGTTCCCGCCCGGGCCGCAGGCGGCCGCGATGTGGCGGATCCGCGAGGACGGCGCCGGGCTCGGCGGGCGGACGCCGTCGGGCGCGCAGGCCTGGCCCGGGTTCGAGGACTCGGCGGTGCCGCCGGAGCGGCTCGGCGCGTACCTGCGCGAGCTCGAGGCGCTGATGGCCTCGCACGCGGTGGACGGGCTCGCGTACGGGCACTTCGGCGACGGGTGCGTGCACCTGCGGCTCGACGTGCCGATGGAGCGGTCCGGCAACCCGCTGCGGGCCTTCATGACCGACGCCGCGCACCTCGTCGCCGCGCACGGCGGCTCGCTCTCGGGCGAGCACGGCGACGGGCGCGCCCGCTCGGAGCTGCTGCCCGTCATGTACTCGCCGCGGGCCATCGAGCTCTTCGCGGGCTTCAAGGCGTTGTTCGACCCCGCCGACCTGCTCAACCCCGGGGTCCTGGTGCGGCCCGCCGCGCTCGACGTCGACCTGCGCCGCCCGCACGCCCGGCCCCTGCCGCAGGCCACCGGGTTCGCGTTCACGCACGACGACGGCGATCTCACCACGGCTGTCCACCGCTGCGTCGGGGTCGGCAAGTGCCGCGCGGACAACACCGCGTCCGGCGGCTTCATGTGCCCGTCCTACCTGGCCACGCGCGACGAGAAGGACAGCACGCGCGGACGTGCCCGCGTGCTGCAGGAGCTGGCGAACGGCACGCTCGTCTCGCGCGGGTGGTCGTCGCCCGAGGTGCACGAGGCGCTCGACCTCTGCCTGTCCTGCAAGGCGTGCTCGTCGGACTGCCCGGCGGGCGTGGACATGGCGCAGTACAAGTCCGAGGTGCTCCACCGCACGTACCGGGGCCGGCTGCGGCCCGTGAACCACTACGCGCTCGGGTGGCTGCCGCGGTGGGCGCGGCTGATCACGTCGTGGGCGCCGCTCGCACGCGCCGCGAACGCGGTGCTCCGGGTGCGGCCGATCTCCCGGGCGGTCCTGCGCCTCGGTGGGATGGACCCGCGCCGCGAGATGGTCACGTTCGCGCCCGTGCCGTTCCGCGCGTGGGCGCGGCGCGCGGACGCGGAGGTCCGCGTCACCGCGGGCGCCCCGGCGGACGGCGGCCGTGGCGCCCGGCCGCCGGTGGTGTTGTGGACGGACTCGTTCTCCGACGCGCTGGCGCCCTCGGTGGCCCACGCGGCCGTCGCGGTGCTGCGGGACGCCGGGTACGAGGTGCTCGTGCCCGACCACCAGGCGTGCTGCGGCCTGACCTGGATCAGCACCGGGCAGCTCGACGGCGCCCGGCGCCAGCTCGAGCACCTGCTGGAGGTGCTCGGCCCGTTCGCCGTGAACGGCGTGCCGATCGTCGGGCTCGAGCCGTCCTGCACCGCGGTGCTGCGCTCCGACCTGCTCGACCTGCTGCCCGAGGACCCGCGGGCCGTCGCGGTCGCGCGCGAGACCCGGACCCTGGCCGAGCTGCTGACCGCGCCCGAGCCGGTCGGCCCCGGCGACCGCTGGCAGGCGCCCGACCTGTCCGACGTCACGGCGGTCGTCCAGCCCCACTGCCACCACTACTCGGTGATGACGTGGACCGCCGACCGCCGGCTGCTCACCGACGCGGGCGCGCAGTTCTCGACGATGGCCGGGTGCTGCGGGCTGGCCGGGAACTTCGGGATGGAGAAGGGCCACTACGACGTGTCGGTCGCGGTCGCCGAGAACTCGCTCCTGCCCGCGCTGCGGGCCGCCGCGCCGGGCGACGTCTACCTGGCCGACGGGTTCTCCTGCCGCACGCAGGCCGAGCAGCTCGCGGGCGTCAGCGGCGTCCACCTGGCCGAGCTCCTCGCGAGCCGGATCCCTGCCCGCGTGCGCTGACCTGCGGCACGGCGGGGGTGTCGCACCCCGGGTCTACAACTGACCCATGAGCACTCACACCTCGTGGACCGACGTCCGCGCGCAGGCGCCGGAGCTCGCCGCGCTGGTCCAGGCGATCTTCACGTCGGGCACCAACAAGACCCTCGCGACGCTGCGCGCCGACGGCTCGCCGCGCATCTCGGGCACCGAGCTGGAGTTCGCGGGCGACGACGTGACGCTCGGCATGATGCCGGGCTCACGCAAGCTCCAGGACGTGCTCCGCGACCCGCGGGTCGCGATCCACTCGCCCACGCTCGAGCCCCCGTCGGACGTCACGCAGTGGATCGGCGACGCCAAGCTCGCGGGGCGCCTGGTGGAGATCCCCGGTCCGGGGGCCGGCCCGCCGGGGGCGTACTTCGCGCTCGACGTCGCCGAGGTCGTGCACACGTGCGTCGACCCCACCGGGAAGCTGTTGGTCGTGACCTCGTGGCAGAGGGGCAGGGGCCTGACGACGGTCCGTCGCGAGTAGCGCGCCCGGTCCGTCGCCCCGGCAAATCAGGCGGAACCACCCTCGGTGGTCCTACAGTGTCGAGCGTTGCCAAGGGGCGGGCCGGGGACGATGGGCGAACCGACGAGTCGGCAGGTCGCAGCGCCGTCGCTCGCGGACGCGCTCATTCCGCTCGGGGCGCTCGCGGTCCTGATCGCCGGATCGCTCGCGCTCTTCGGCCTGGACGCGCTGGACGGGCCGATCCAGGTGGCTCTCGTGCTCGCGTGCGCGGTCGCGGCCCTCGTCGCGATGAAGAACGGCCACCCGTTCTCCGCGGTGCAGGAGGCGGGCCGGGGCGCGTTGGCCTCGGTGACGAGCGCGATCTTCATCCTGTTGGCGGTCGGCGCGCTCATCGGCGTGTGGAACCTGTCGGGCACGATCCCGACGCTCGTCTACTACGGCATCCAAATCCTCTCGGCGACGTGGTTCTACGCCGCGACTGCGCTGATCTGCGCGGTCGTCGCGCTGAGCATCGGGAGCTCGTGGACCACGGCGGCGACGATCGGCGTGGGCCTCGTCGGGATCGCGACGATGATCGGCGTCTCGCCGGCCATCACCGCGGGCGCCGTGATCTCGGGCGCGTACCTGGGGGACAAGACCTCGCCGCTCTCGGAGACGACGATCCTGACCGCGCAGGTGGCGAAGGTCGAGGTCCACGAGCACATCAAGCGGCAGGTCTGGACGTCGGCGCCGGCCTTCGCGATCGCGCTCGTGGTGTTCGTCGTCCTCGGCTTCACCAGGCCCGACACCGTCAGCGACGTCGCGACCGAGTCGGATCTCGCGCAACTCGACACGGTCTACTCGATCACGCCCTGGGCGCTGCTGCCGGTGGTCCTGCTCGCGGTGCTCTCGGCGCGCAAAGTCCCGGCGTCGCTCGCGCTGCTCGCCTCGACGCTCTTCGCGGGCGTCCTCGGGGCGTTCCTGCAGCCCAGCGTCTACCGCGACTTCGTCTCGGGCGCGGGGAACACCGCGGTCGAGTCCCTCACCGCGATCTGGTCCGCGATGGCCACGGGCTTCGACATCGACACCGGCATCGAGGACGTCGACCGGCTGCTGAGCCGCGGCGGCATGGACAGCATGCTGCTGACGATCTGGCTGATCATCGGCGCGGTCACGTTCGGCGCGATGCTCGAGGAGTTCGGGCTCATCACGCGCCTCGTCGCGCCCCTGATCGCGTCGGCGCGCTCGACGGGCCGCCTGTTCCTCACGGTGTTCGGCTGCGGGTTCGGGCTCAACCTCGTCGCGGGCGACCAGTACATCGCGCTCGTGCTGCCCGGCCGGATCTTCCGCGCGGAGTTCGAGCGCCGGGGCCTGGCCCCCACCAACCTGTCGCGCCTCGCCGCGGACAGCGCGACTGTCACGTCGCCGCTCGTCCCGTGGAACTCGTGCGGCGCCTTCATGGGCGCCACGCTCGGGGTGTCGACCCTGCTCTACGCGCCGTTCGCGGTGTTCTGCTACGCCAGCCCGGCCCTGAGCGTGCTGTACGGCTTCACCGGATTCCGGATCGAGCGGATGACACCCGTCAAGGAGGACGCATGAGCGCGGTGCACGAGGCGACGACGACGCAGGCCCCCGGCCCGGCCGTCGCGAAGCTCAGCCTCTCGACGCTGACGATGATGGTCGTCGGCGGCATGGTCGGCGCGGGTGTGTTCTCGCTGCCCGCGCGGTTCGGCGTCGCCACCGGCGTGTTCGGCTCGCTGATCGCCTGGGCGATCGCGGGCACCGGCATGCTCATGCTCGGCTTCGTCTTCCAGAACCTCGCGGTCCGCAAGCCGAAGCTCGACTCGGGCGTGTTCATCTACGCCAAGGCGGGCTTCGGCGACTACGCGGGCTTCAACTCGGCGATCGGGTTCTGGGCCTCGGCGGTGGCGGGCAACACCTTCTACTGGGTGTTCATCACCGCGACGCTCGGCTCGTTCTTCGGGGCGTTCGGCGACGGCGACACGGTGCTGGCCGTCGCGATCTCGAGCGTCGGGGTCTGGTTCTTCCACGCGCTCATCGCCCGCGGGGTGCGGGACGCCGCGGTCATCAACCGCATCGTGACGGTGTTCAAGATCCTGCCGATCCTCACGTTCATCGTCGTGCTGCTGTTCTCGTGGGACGCGGGCGTGTTCGGCGACAACTTCTTCTCGTACGACCTGGCGTCGCTCGGCACGCAGGTCAAGAGCACCATGATCATCACGACGTTCGTTTTCCTCGGGATCGAGGGCGCGAGCGTCTACTCGCGGTACGCCAAGAAGCGCGAGGACGTGGGCCGCGCGACGGTCCTGGGCTTCCTGTCGGTGCTGTCGGTGTTCGCGCTCGTCACGCTCTCGTCGTACGCCGTGATGCCGCGCGCGGAGATCGCCGGGACCCGGCAGCCGTCGATGATCGGCGTGTTCGAGTCCGTCGTCGGCGAGTGGGGCGCCACGTTCATCTCGGTGGGCGTGATCGTCTCGGTGCTCGGCGCATACCTGGCGTGGACGCTCATGGCCGCCGAGGTCATGTACCAACCCGCGCGCAACGAGGACCTGCCCGAGTTCCTGGGCCGCGAGAACGACAAGAAGACCCCGATCACCGCGCTCGTCGTCTCGTCGATCGCCGTCCAGGGCCTGCTGGTGCTCACGCTGTTCGTCACCGACGCGCTCAACTTCATGCTCGACCTGTGCACGTCGCTCGCGCTGCTGCCGTACTTCCTGGCCGCGGCGTACGCGCTCAAACTGGGCCTGACCGGTGAGGGGTACGAGGGTGAGCGGCGCGGGATCCAGCGCAAGGAGACGATCATCGCGGGCGTCGCGACCGCCTACACGCTCTTCTTGTTCGTCGCCGCCGGGCTGAAGTTCCTGCTGTTGTGCACCCTGATCCTCGCGCCGCTGACCTTGCTGTACGTCAAGGCCCGCAGCGAGCGCGGCCGCCGGCTGTTCACCCCGACCGAGGCTGTCCTGTGCGTCGTGATCGTCGGCGCGGCCGCCGCCGCCGTGATCGGGCTCGCGACCGGGCACATCACCATCTGACGACTCCCACGAGACGGCCAGCACCACGAGAGGAAGCCCCATGACCGAGACCACCGTCGGCGTCCACTCCGAGGTCGGGCGCCTGCGCAAGGTGCTGGTGTGCGCGCCCGGGCTCGCGCACCGGCGGCTCACCCCGAGCAACGCCGACGACCTGCTGTTCGACGACGTCCTCTGGGTGGAGAACGCGCAGCGGGACCACGCGGACTTCGTCAACAAGCTCACGCAGCGCGGAGTCGAGGTCGTCGAGCTGCACGACGTCCTGGCCGCGACGCTCGACCAGCCGGGCGCGCGCGACTGGCTGCTCGACCGCAAGGTCGTGCCGAACCGCGTCGGCATGGGCCTCGTCGACGCCACCCGCGGCTACCTCGAGCAGCTCGGCTCGCGCCGGCTGGCCGAGTACCTCGTCGGGGGCCTCGCGACGAGCGACCTGCCCGACGACGCCCGCCCGGGCTACGTGGCCCTCGCACGCGAGTCGACCGGCGCGCGCGAGTACCTGATGCCGCCGCTGCCCAACACCCTCTACACGCGCGACACCACGTGCTGGCTCTACGGCGGCCTCACCCTGAACCCGCTCTACTGGCCCGCGCGCAAGGACGAGACCCTGCTCTACCAGGCGATCTACGGTTTCCACCCGGACTTCGCCGGCTCGACGATCTGGTGGGGCGACGCCGAGCAGCAGTGGGGCGAGGCGACGTTCGAGGGCGGCGACATCATGCCGGTCGGCAACGGCGTGGTCCTCATGGGCATGAGCGAGCGCACGTCGCGGCAGGCGATCACGCAGGTCGCCCACGCGCTGTTCGCGCAAGGCGCGGCGCAGCGCGTGATCGTCGCGGGCATGCCGCGGCTGCGCTCCGCGATGCACCTGGACACGGTCTTCACGTTCGTGGACCGGGACGTGGTCACGCTGTACCCGCAGATCATGGGCGCGGTGCACACGTTCACGCTGCTGCCGTCGGACACCGCGCCCGGCGTGGAGGTCGTCGACGAGGGCGCGGCGCCGTTCGTCGACGTCGTGGCCCGCGCGCTCGGGCTGCCAGGGCTGCGGGTCATCGAGACCGGCGGCGACGTCTACCAGTCCGAGCGCCAGCAGTGGGACAGCGGCAACAACGCGGTCGCGATCGAGCCCGGCGTGGTGGTCACCTACGACCGCAACACCCTCACCAACACGCTGCTGCGCAAGGCGGGCATCGAGGTGGTGACGATCGTCGGCGCCGAGCTGGGCCGCGGGCGCGGCGGCGGTCACTGCATGACCTGCCCGATCGTGCGGGACCCCGTCGACTTCTGAGCGCGCGTGGTGTTCGAGTGACGAACGCCCCGCATCTCAACCCTTACGGACTACAGACCGGACGCCGCGAACAGGGAAGAATGCGACGACGCACGCTCACGCGTGCTCAGCCGAGGGCGCGGTCACCCCGCGCTCTCACCGTGTGCACGCAACGCGGCCACCCGCTCCACCGACGCGGCTGGCTCAGGTAGTCGCCGAAAGGTCAGGGAGCCGGCCATGCCGATTTTCGAGCTCGACGAGGGCGCGCCGAGCCTCGTCCAGCCGATGCAGCCGTTGCCGGGGTCGTTCGCGCAGGATTGCGCGTCGCTGCTGACGCATCACCTGCGCGCGATCGCGGGCGAGCCGCTGTTCCCGGTCCGCGCGCGCGGCCAGGCCTCCGAGCACGCCAATGTCCCCGAGCTGCTGGCGCTCGACTCGACCGGGCGCCCCGTGGTGATCGAGGTCGTCCAGGTGCTCGACGACGACGCTGTCCTGCGCTGCCTGCACCACGCGGGCGCCGCGGCCCGCATGACCGCGACCGACCTGGCGCGTGCCTACCACGCCGACCCGGTGCGCTTCGGGGTGGACTTCGCCGCGTTCCGCGAGCAGGTCGCGTTCGGCGCCCAGACCTCGCGTCGCGAGGGGGTGCGGCTCGTCGTGGTGTGCTCGGAGGTCGCCGCGGAGGCGGGGGACGCGCTCGGGTACCTGCACGGTCCCGGCCGGCACGTCGACGTGCTGCAGGTGGGTGTGCTGCGCGGGGTCGACGACCGCCGCCTCCTCGAGGTGTCGCCGTTGGCGCGGCACGAGACGGTCCGCCGGTCGGTCGAGCCGACCGCGCTGCGGCTGGTCCGCTCGTCGGAGGCGTCGTTCGCCACCGCCATGGCGTACGAGGGTGAGCGCCGCCGTCCGCCGTCCCCGGCCGCCGGCGCGGTGTCGTCGGGCGCCGGAGCCGTGTCGTCGGGCGCCGGAGCCGTGTCGCCGGGCGCCGGCCACGAGTCGCCCTCGAACGCCGGGCTCGCCGGGGCGTCGGCGACCGAGCCTGCGCCTCCCGCCTACGCCAATCCGGCGCACGTGAATCCCGGCCGGGGGATCGGCGAGAACGTCCCGCCCGTGGTCCGCGGCGCCGGGGCCCTGCCCGGACCGCTTCCCGCGGCCTCCGCGTTCCCTGGGACCCCGCCGAGCGGCGCCGCGCGCGGCGGGTCGGTGACGCGGGCGTCGGCGTTCCCGACGAGGACCTCGTCGGTCCCGGCTGTGGACGCGCCGCCGTCCTTCCCGCCGGCAGTGCCGCCCCCGCCCGCGAACCTCGAGCCCGCGGCCCGGCCGTGGGAGGCCTTTGACGAGGGGGCGCCGCCCCCGGTCGGCCACCGGGACCCGTCGGCGGCGACTCCCGCTGTGGCTTCCTCGGCTGTGGCTCCCGCGCCGACTCCCTCGGTGACTCCCGCGGCAGCGGCTCCCGCTGCGGCGAACCAGACTGGCGCGAGCAGCGCGGGAGCCTACGTGCCGACCGCCTTCGCGCCCACGCACCCGGCTGCCGCGCGCACGCCGCTGTCGTCGCCGGTGCGCGTGTCCACGGCGCCCGCGCCGACCGGCGCGATCCCGGACCTGCGTGACCTCGTGCCGAGCCAGGGGAGCCCGGCGCCGTACCCGGGCTCGCCCGCGACGCGCGCACGCCTCGACGAGCGCGACCTGACCGAGCCCGCGCCCGGCATCCCGCGCGATCGCGTGGGCGACCTCCCGCCTGCGCCCGCGCCGTCCGTGCCTGCGTCCGCGGCGTCCGTGCCTTTTCCCGCGGTGCCCGTGCCCGCGCCCGCGCCGGCGCCCGACGCCGACGGCCCGCACCCGCTGCTCACCACGCTCGCGAAGTCGCGCCGCGCGGTGACGACTCTCGTGTGGCTGCGCGAGCGGCGTGGCCAGCGGATCACCGCGACGTTGCGCCCGGACGGCCTGATCGAGCTGCAGGACGGGCAGGTGTTCGCGCACCCGTCGGACGCGGCGACGGTCGCCGCGGACACCCCGAACGTCGTCGACGGCTGGCGGGCGTGGCGGCTGGGCGACTCGGGCCCGACTCTCGCGCAGGCCACGGGCCACGACGCGCCGTAGTCGTTCCATCGGCCACGACGCGGGCTGGCCGCAGCGCGGTCACGCCCAGCCGTACACCGCGGCCCAGCGGTCGAGCTCCGCGTACAGGCGCGCGCGCACCGGCGGCGCCGACAACGTCAGGTCGTGCAACCCGTCGCGGATGCGCACCACCGTGACGCAGCTCCCGAGCTGCACGGCCCGCCGCGCGAGCAGCTCCACGTCGAGCACGATGTCCGACGAGCGCATCGCCTCGCTCCAGCGCGGGCTGATGAGCGAGCGCGTCGACGCGAGCATGAGGATGGGCGCCTCGATGTGCAGCCCTCGCGCCACCAGGGCGTGACCGGTCATGATCGCGCGGAGCCATCCGGCGCGGACCGGGAAGGACGGCGTGGGCCGCCACTCGTCGGAGAACGCCCACTCGCCGCCCGACGCGGACGACAGGGTGCGGTTGTAGTAGCCGGGGTCGATGTTGGGCAGCGGCGCCTTGGGCTGGAAGCGCGCGATCTGCGCGACCGCGGGCCCGCTGACGTGCCGCAGCAGCCCGGAGCCCTGCAGCTCGAGCCACGGGCTGTTGAGCACGAGCCCGCTCGCGACCCCCGGGTGGCGCTCGGCCCACAGCGACGCGACGAGCCCGCCGGTCGAGTGCCCCATGAGCACCAGCCGCACGTGGTGCCCGTGCTCGGCGCGGATCACGTCCAGCGCGGCCGCGAGCTCTTCGTCGTACACCACGAGGTCGTCGGTGTAGCCGGGAGTCTGGTGGGGGAGCAGGCTGCGGCCGTACTTGCGCAGGTCGAGCGCGTAGAACGCGACGCCACGGGCGTGCCAGTACTCGGCGAGCTCGGTCTGGAAGAAGTAGTCGGACCAGCCGTGGAGGTACAGCAGCGCGCGCGCGGGCCGGATCGCCTCGGGCGTCGGCGGGCGGTAGCGCACCAGGCTCGCGACGACCTCGCCTTCGTCGTCGTCGACGAGTGGCAGCGTGCGCACGTGGTAGTCGGGGCCAAGGACGTCGTCGGCCCACTCGTCGCCCGTCACGCCGCCTCCCATCCGGGCGGCCTGCCGCACCGCCCACCAACCGCCCGCCCACCGACAGCCCACCGCCAGCGCCGCCCTGAGCAGGGTGAACGCCTACGTCGTGAGCACGATCTTGCCGAACTGGCCGCCGTCCGCCAGCCGGGCGAGCGCCGAGCGCGCGTCGGCGAGCGGGAACGTGGAGTCCACCAGCGGGCGCACGCCGGTGCGCGCCAGGAACGCGAGGAGACGCTCGAGGTCGTCGCGCGTGCCCATCGTGACGCCCTGCACGGTGATCTCGGTGAAGAAGATGCGGGTCAGCTCGGCCGACGCAGGCTCGCCGCTGGTCGCGCCCGCGACGATCACGCGACCGCCCCGCTTGACGGACCGCATGGTGTGCGACCAGGTCGCGGCGCCCACGGTCTCCAGCACGAGGTCGACGCGCGGCATGCGGGCGCCCGGCTCGTAGGCGGCGGCCGCGCCGAGCTGCAACGCGCGCGAGCGGCGCTCGTCGGACCGGCTGGTGACGACGACCTCGAGGCCCGCCGCCGCGCCGAGCCGCACCGCCGCGGTGGCGACGCCCCCGCCCGCGCCCTGCACGAGCACGCGCTGGCCGGGCGTGGCCCCGCCCGCGGTGAACAGCATGCGGTAGGCCGTGAGCCACGCCGTCGGCAGGCACGCGGCCTCGACGAAGGACAGTTCGGCGGGCTTGTCGACCAGGTTCCAGGTGGGCGCCGCCACCTGTTCCGCGAGCGTGCCGTCGTACCGCTCCGAGAGCAGGCTGCGGGGCTCGTCGGCCGGGACGCCACGCCCGTGCGGGCCGCCGACGACGCCGTGCACCACGACCTCGCGCCCGTCGACCACCCCCGCCGCGTCCGTGCCCAGGATGATCGGCAGCTGCTCGGGCCGCAGGCCGACGCCGCGGAGCGACCACAGGTCGTGGTGGTTGAGCGCGGCGGCCCGCACGTCGACGACGGACCAGCCGTCGCGCTGCTGAGGCGCGGGGCGGTCGCCCACGGTGAGCCCCTCGAGCGGGGATTCGGACGAGAACCGGCTGACATAGGCGGCGAGCACGCCCCCAGGCTACTGACGAGTACCGACGTCGCATGCCCACCACTCGGGCGGGAGGAAGCCCGCGGCCGGCGGGCGGTGGGTCAGGGCAGGACCGTCAGGAGTTGGCGGCTCACCAGGCCGACCGTGCGGGCGAGCGCGTCGCGGGCCATCGCGGCGACGAAGCCGACGTCCCGCAGGTGCCAGAGCATCAGGGCATTGGCCCACGCGGCATCGCGCGCCTTGTCGATCGAGAAGTTGGAGACCAGGTCCGCCAGCGGCGACAGGGGACGGCCCGCCTCGACCACCCGCTCGTCGAGGAACGACTGCCGGATGGGCCGCACCACCTCCGCGAGCACGTCGTTCACCTTCTCGAAGTCGGCGTGCACCCCGCGCGCGGCGGGTGTGACGCCGCGGGCCTCGCACGTCGCGACCACCGCGAGCGCGAGGTCGTGGTTGATGTGTGCGTTCATGCCCGCGAGCACGAACTGGACGGGCTGGATCCCCGCGCGGGCGCGCCGGTCGACGAGGGGCGCCCACGCCTTGTTCACGGTCCGGCGGGCCGCGACGTCGCGCGGAACGTCGAGGAACAGGTCCGCGAACCGGACGTCCAGGTCCTCGATGAACGCCGGGTCGGCGAACGTGGAGTCCGTGACGCGCAGCGCGACGAGCGCGGTCACGCGTCGGTACACGTCGCAGAACTCCCCGAGCCCGTCGCGCCGCTTCCACTGCGCCCGCTCACCATCCATGGCGGCGATCACACGCCCGATCGCCACCGACCCACCCGTCCCCCGACCCACATCCGCCACCATCCCCCCACTCTCCCGCACCCCCCACCCCCCGCCACCCCACCCCACCCCATCACCGCCGAGTTCGTCGGAGACTGCCGAGTTC
>JAEWOA010000219.1 GCA_023461115.1 Actinomycetes bacterium | reverse complement strand
CCCTGGGGGGGGGGCGGGGGGGGGGGGGGGGGGCCCCCCCGGGGCGCCCCCCCCCCCACGCCCGGCACCCGCACGCGCCACCACGCCGTGCGCACACCCCCGGCACCACCAGCACGAACGGACTCGGAGGACTCATGAGCATCGACCAGGCTGCGCCACCCGCGCCACCTGCGGCCGACACCGGGCTGCCACCGCGGCGCGAGCCGCACGCGCGCCGGTGGGAGGGCCGCGGCTGGGGCTTCGTCGTGAAGCTGGCGCTCATGGCGGCCGTGAACGCGTTCGGAGTCGCCGCCGCGTGGGCGGCGTTCCTCGAGGGCTCGTGGTGGATCCTCGCGCTGATGCTCGGGCTCGTCGTCGTCGCCGACTGGGTGTACTTCAGCAAGCGCGCGCTCCCGCTCAAGTACGTCCTGCCCGGCCTCGCGTTCCTGGTGGTGTTCCAGCTCTTCACGATCGGCTACACCGGGTGGGTCGCGCTGACCAACTACGGCACCGGCCACAACGGCACCCAGGCGCAGGCCGTCGACGCGCTGCTCATCCAGACCGAGCAGAAGGTGCCCGGCTCGCCCACCTACCCGCTGACCGTCGTCGAGCAGGACGGCGAGCTCGGCTTCGCGATCGTCGACGACGGCGTGGCGCAGGTGGGCACGGCCGACGAGCCGCTGCACCCCGCCGACGACGCCACGATCGAGGGCGGCCGCGTGACGGCCATCCCCGGCTGGGACGTGGTGGACCGCGGCACGCTCCTGTCCGACCAGGCACTCCAGGACGAGGTGCTCGCGCTGCGCGTGCCCATCTCCGACGACGCCGACGCGGGCTCGATCCGCACGCGAGAGGGCACCACCGGCACCGTCTACGCCTCCACGCTCGATTGGGACGCCGACGCGCAGACCATGACGGACACGACGACGGGCGTCGTCTACCACGCGACCGACCAAGGCACGTTCGCGGCGCCCGACGGCTCGACGTTGCCGGTCGGCTGGCGCGTGTTCGTCGGGTTCGACAACTTCACGCGCGCGTTCACCGACGACACCTACTCCGGCCCGCTGGTGAAGATCACGGTGTGGACGTTCGCGTTCGCGCTGCTCAGCGTGGTCGTGAGCTTCCTGTTCGGGCTGGTGCTCGCGCTCGTCTTCAACGACCCGCGCGTACGCGGGCGCCGCGTGATGCGGATGCTGTTCATCCTGCCGTACGCGTTCCCGGCGTTCCTGTCCGCGCTGCTGTGGCGGGGGATGCTGAGCGCCAACCCCGACTACGGGATCGTCAACCAGCTCGTGTTCTTCGGCGCCCGCATCGAGTGGCTCGACGACCCGACGCTCGCGCGGCTCTCGGTGATCCTGGTGAACCTGTGGCTCAGCTACCCGTACTGGTTCCTGGTGTGCACGGGCGCGTTGCAGTCGCTTCCCGACGACGTGCTCGAGGCCGCGCGCATCGACGGCGCCGGGCGGCTGCGCACGTGGCGCTCGATCACGATGCCGCTGCTGCTCGTCTCGACGGCCCCACTGCTGATCGCGTCGTTCGCGTTCAACTTCAACAACTTCACGTTGATCTACATGCTCACAGGCGGCGGGCCGCGCTTCACCGACACATCCGCGGCGCTGGGCTCCACGGACATCCTGATCTCGATGGTCTACGAGATCTCCGGAGTCTCGGGAGGCCGCGCCGACTTCGGCCTGGCGAGCGCGCTGTCACTGGTCATCTTCGTCGTCATCGGCGTGATCTCCGCGCTGATGTTCCGCCGCACGCGTCAGCTCGAGGAGGTCTGATGTCGGTCTCGACCGCGGTGCCGGGCACCGTCATGGAACGCAACGCGGCAGCCCGCAGCAGGTCGCGGCGCCGGCGCTGGCTCACCGAGGTGAGCTGGAAGTACCTGTTCGGGGCGGCCGTCGTCGTCTACGCGGCGTTCCCGCTGGTGTACGTGCTGTCGGCGTCGTTCGCGTCGTCGGGCACCCTGACGGGCTCGACGAAGCTGTTCCGTACGTTCTCGACGCAGAACTACGCGTCGCTCGACTCGACGCGGTTCTGGGACTGGGCCGCCAACAGCGTGGTGATCGGTGTGGTCACGGCGATCGGCTCGGTGCTCATGGGCGCCGCCGCGGCCTACGCGTTCTCGCGGTACCGGTTCCGTGGGCGCCGGGCGAGCCTGACGGGGCTGCTCGTCATCCAGATGTTCCCGCAGATGCTCGCGTTCATCTCGATCTTCCTGCTGCTGCTCGCGCTCGGCGGCGTGGTGCCCGCGCTCGGGCTCAACAGCAAGCTCGGCCTGATCGCCGTGTACCTGGGCGGCGCGCTCGGCACCAACACGTTCCTGATGTACGGGTTCTTCAACAGCGTGCCCCGCGAGCTCGACGAGGCCGCCAAGATCGACGGCGCGACGCACTCGCAGATCTACTGGGGGATCATTCTTCGCCTGGTCACGCCGATCCTCGCGGTCGTCGGGCTCCTGTCCTTCATCTCGACGTTCGGCGAGTTCATCCTCGCGCGCGTGATCCTCACGTCCGAGTCCAACTGGACCCTCGCGGTCGGCATGTACGCGTGGGTCTCCGACCAGCTCAACGCCAACTGGGGGCTGTTCGCCGCGGGCGCCGTGCTCGCCGCGCTGCCCGTGCTCGCGCTCTTCGTCTTCCTGCAGAAGTACATCGTCGGCGGCCTGACCGCCGGCTCCATCAAGGGCTGACGCCCGCACCCCCACCGGCGGACCCGACCCGCTGCCGGCAGCTGACCGACACCTCGAAGGGACTCGCCGTGTCCGTACTGCCTCGTGCTCGTGCCATTCCGCGGCTCACCGCGCTCGCCGCGGCCGGCTCGCTCGTCGTGACCGCACTGCCCGCCACCGCTGCTCTTTCCGCGGCCGGCGCGCCCGGCCCGGAGGGTGGCCCCGTCGCCGCCGGCGTGGTCGTGCAGAAGATCGACAACCTCCCGGCCGGCTTCATGCGCGGCGTCGACGTCTCGTCGGTGCTCTCGCTCGAGGCCAGCGGCGTCGTCTTCCGCGACACCGCCGGACACGCGGCCGACGTGTTCGACGTGCTCGCGGACGCGGGCGTGACCGACGTGCGGGTGCGGGTGTGGAACGACCCCTTCGACGCCGCGGGCCACGGCTACGGCGGCGGGAACACCGACGTCGCGCGGGCCGTCGAGATCGGCCGCCGCGCGACCGCGGCCGGCCTGGGAGTCGACGTCGACTTCCACTACTCCGACTTCTGGGCCGACCCCGGCAAGCAGACGGCGCCCAAGGCGTGGGCGGGGCTCGACGTCGCGCAGAAGGCCGCACGCGTCGGCGAGTTCACGCGCGCGAGCCTGCGCGCGTTCGACGACGCCGGGGTCGACGTGCGCATGGTCCAGGTGGGCAACGAGACGAACAACGGCGTCGCGGGCGTGACCGGGTGGGACGGGATGGCCGCCGTCTTCTCCGCGGGCGCCGCGGCGGTGCGTGAGGTCGAGCCCGACGCGCTCGTCGCGCTGCACTTCACCAACCCCGAGTCCGCGGGACGGTACGCGGGCTACGCGGCCGAGCTCGCCGCGCGGCACGTGGACTACGACGTGTTCGCGTCGTCGTACTACCCGTTCTGGCACGGCACGCTCGCCAACCTGACGTCGGTGCTCAGCCAGGTCTCGGCCGACTACGGCAAGAAGGTGATGGTCGCCGAGACGTCGTGGGCGCACACCCTCGACGACGGCGACGGGCACCCCAACACGGTGCGCGGCGGCCAGAACGACACCGGCCTGGCGTACCCCGTGAGCGTGCAGGGCCAGGCCACCGAGCTGCGCGACGTGATGCAGGCGGTCGCCGACGTGCCGGGCGGCCAGGGGATCGGCGTCTTCTACTGGGAGCCCGCCTGGCTGCCCGTCGGCCCGCCCGAGCGGCTCGCGCAGAACCAGGCGCTCTGGGAGCGCGACGGCTCTGGGTGGGCGTCGAGCTACGCGGGCGAGTACGAGGACGACGCCGCCTCCTGGTACGGCGGCTCGTCGTGGGACAACCAGGCGCTGTTCGGCTTCGACGGCCGGCCCCTGGAGTCGCTGCAGACGTTCCGGCACGTGCTGACGGGCGCCACGGCGCCGCGCGCGGTGTACTCGATCGCGCCGGTCTCGATCGCGGTGGACGACGGCGGTGAGATCGCGCTCCCGGCCACCGTCGAGGTCACCTACAACAACGCGACGACGCAGCAGGTGCCCGTGACCTGGAGCGACGCGCTCGGCTGGGTCCGCGGCGCGGGGCAGTACCGGATCAGCGGCGTCACCAGCGACGGCGACGCCGTGACCGCGGCCGTCGTCGTCAGAGTCCCGGACCTCATGCCGAACGGCGGCTTCGAGACGGGCTGGGGCCAGGGCTGGAGCCTCGACTGGGACAAGGCCAAGGTCAAGGACGAGTCCGCGAACGCGCGCAGCGGCGTGTTCGCGCTCAACTTCTGGGCGGCCGACGACTACACGTTCACCGTCAGCCAGCAGGTCACGGGCCTGGTGCCCGGGCGCTACACGCTCGCGGCGTGGGGCAGCGGCGACGCGGCGACGAGCGCGCTCGCGCTCACCGGGACCACGACCGAGGGGACGGCCAGCGCGCCTATCCCGCTCGAGGGGTACCAGCAGTGGCGTCAGCCGAGCGTCGACGTCGTCGTCGGCGACGACGGCGAGCTCGCCGTCGCGCTCGGCGGCGCGGTCGCGGGCGGCGGTTGGGGCTGGCTCGACGACGTGACGCTCACGCCCTACCGCGAGCCGTCGGCCGTGGACACCACCGCGCTGCGCTCGGCGCTCGCGGCCGCTCGCGCGCTGCCGACCGGCGACTACGCCCCGGCGACGATCCCGGCGCTCACCCACGCGGTCGAGGTCGCGGACGTCGTGCTCGCGGGGAGCGGCGCGTCCGCCGCCGATGTCGCGGCCGCGAGGAC
>JAEWOA010000218.1 GCA_023461115.1 Actinomycetes bacterium | reverse complement strand
GTGTAGACGTGCGCGCCCGAGCGGACCGCCGGCACGTACGCCGCGACCGGCGCCGCGACGCGCGGCAGCTCGAGCCCGAGCTCCGCCAGCCGCGCCGCGGCCTTCGTCCCCGTCACGCGGCTCACTCGCCCTTGGGACGCTTGAGGTAGGCGACGAGCCCGTTGCCGTCCGGACCAGGCACGACCTGGACCAGCTCCCAGCCGTCGGCGCCCCATTGGTCGAGGATCGCCTTCGTCATGTGGATGATGAGCGGAATGGTCGCGTATTCCCACGTGGTGGCCATGGGGCCACCCTAGCCGTGCGGACGGCCGGACTCCGGGCGTCAGGGCGCGACCAGGACGTCTCCGCCGACGAGCTCGTGCCGCCACGACCGCACGTCGGGCCGCCGGCGCAGCAGCGCCCGACGCTCCCGCTCCGTCATGCCGCCCCACACGCCGAAGTCCATGCGGTTGTCGAGCGCGTCCGCGAGGCAGTCGAGCCGTACCGGGCAGGTCTGGCACACGGCCTTGGCGTCACGCTGCGCGGAGCCCTCGACGAACAAGTCGTCGGGTGAGACCTTGCCGGTGCCACACGCGGCGAATGCCGTCCAGTGGCCATCGAGTGCTCCCAACGCGAACGCCTCCTGCGGGTCCCCCTGGCGCCGCACCCTTCGGCTGAGCACCTTGTTCCGTCGCGAACCTAGCGTTCGCGCCCTCGTGCTGGACAGACTCCGTTCGGGTCATTTCGACAGGTGGACGGACGTCCGAATCGGTTCACGCGGGCGCGTGCCCACGCCCACAGCCAGGCGCGATGCCTGCGCGCCGGGTTGTGCAGGTCCGGTGCAGGATCGCCGGCCGGCTCCCGGGGCGCCAGACGAGGACGAAAGGCCCGACTACCCTGGCGGGCATGCCGAACCCTGCCCGCAAGCGTGGACGCCAGGTCAACGTCGTCCAGGCGCTCGCGCTGCTCGTCTCGTTCGCGCTCGTCGCGGGCATCGGCGGCGTCCTCGCGGCCGGGCTCGTGCTGCCCGGCGTCGCGGTCGCCAACGGCGTCACCGAGATGACCCAGACGACCTTCGACGACCTGCCCACCGAGCTCGACGTGCGGCCGCTGCCCGAGAAGTCGACCATCCTGGCCGCCGACGGCAGCCTGCTGGCCACGTTCTTCGACCGCGACCGCTCGGTGGTCCCGCTCTCGGCGATCTCGCCGATGATGCAGCACGCGGTGATCGCGGTGGAGGACAAGCGGTTCTACGAGCACGGCGGCGTCGACGTCCAGGGCATGATCCGCGCGGCCGCGCGGCACGCGGCGGACACCTCGCAGGAGGGCGCGTCCACGCTCACGCAGCAGTACGTCAAGAATGTGCTGATCGAGGACGCGCTGGCCAAGCCCACGCAGGCCGAGCAGCGCGCGGCGTTCAAGGCGGCCCGCGTCTCGGACGGCACGGAGGGGCTCGCGCGCAAGGTGCGCGAGGCCAAGCTCGCGATCGCGCTCGAGAAGCGCACCAGCAAGGACAAGATCCTCGAGGGCTACCTCAACATCGCGCAGTTCGGCGCGTCGGTGTGGGGCGTCGAGGCCGCCGCGCAGCGCTACTTCTCCATTCCCGCCAAGGACCTGGACTACCTGCAGGCCGCGACGATCGCCGGCATCACGCAGTCCCCGTCGCAGTGGGACCCGCTGCTGGACGCCGAGAAGTCGCAGACCCGCCGCGACCAGGTCCTGCAGCGCATGGCGGAGCAGGGCTACATCACCCAGAAGCAGCTGACCGAGGGCATCGCGATCCCGCTGAAGGACACCCTCAAGCCGAAGGACCCCAAGCTCGGCTGCATGTCCGCCGACGACGCGGTCGCAGGCTCGGGCTACTTCTGCGACTACGTCACCAAGATCATCGCCAACGACCCGACCTTCGGTGAGACCAAGAAGGAGCGCCGCGACCGGCTCATGGTCGGCGGCCTGACGATCACGACGACGCTCGACCCGAGCACGCAGGCCACCGCGGACTACTCGGTGAAGAAGGGTGTGCCGGTCAACGACCCGTCCGGCGTCGGCAGCACGATCGTCTCGGTCCAGCCCGGCACCGGCCACATCCTCGCGATGGCGCAGAACCGCGTGTACAACAACACGACGAAGCACGGCGCCCGCGAGACCGCGGTCAACTGGAACACCGAGTTCGACTACGGCGGCTCGGGCGGGTTCCCGCCGGGCTCGACGTTCAAGCCGTTCACGCTCCTGGAGTGGCTGCGCGAAGGACACGCGCTCGAGGAGACGATCGACGCGAGCAAGATGAGCTACCCGATGTCCGCGTTCAACGCGAACTGCACCCGGTTCGCGGCGGGCACCTACAAATTCCGCAACTCCGAGGGCGGCTCCCGCCGCCCGATGACCGTGCTCGAGGCCACGCGCAACTCGGTGAACTCCGGCTACATCGCGATGGCCAGCCAGCTGGACCTCTGCAAGATCTTCGACGGCGCCGCGGCGATCGGCGCCCACCACGCGGGCGGCCCCTACGGCGACGGTCCGTTCAAGCCGCTGCCCGCCAACATCATCGGCTCGGACTCGGTGGCTCCGATCGGCATGGCGACCGCGTTCGCGACGTTCGCCGCCGACGGCACCTACTGCAAGCCGATCGCGATCACCAAGGTCGTCGACGCGAACGGCAAGGAGTTGCCCGTCCCGAGCGCCGACTGCACGCCCAACAAGGTGGAGCCCAAGTACGCGCGGGCCATCAACTACGCGCTCAAGGGCGTGTGGAAGGGCACCGCGAAGGACCTCGGCACGCCCAAGTACCCGGCTGCCGGCAAGACGGGCACCACGTCCGAGAACGAGTACACGTGGTTCGTCGGCTACACCACCAAGATGGCGACGGCGGTCTGGGTGGGCTACCCCGACGGCAAGCGCACGATGCACGGCAAGAAGATCAACGGCAAGACGTACTACAACGGACCGTACGGCTCGTCGATCGCCGCCCCCACGTGGCGCAGGTTCATGGATGCCGTGAGCCTGGGCAAGATCCCCGACTTCGCGGATCCCGGCAAGGAGCAGGTCGCCGGAAGCAAGGTCCCGGTGCCCGACGTCGTAGGCATGGACGTCAACTCCGCCAAGGACGTCCTCGAGGACGAGGGCTTCCGCGTGTTCATCTCGTCGGACACCGTGGCGTCCGCGATCCCGGCCGGTCGCGTCGGCAAGCAGTCGCCGTCCGGCACCGCCATCAAGCGCTCGGTCATCACGCTGCAGCTGTCCGACGGCTCGCAGCAGGTGCCGGTCGACCCGTGCCAGGCGAACCCCAACGCGCCGGGATGCCAACAGGGCGGCGGCAACGGGCACGGCGGCGGGGGCGGTGGCGGTGGCGGTGGCGGTGGCGGCAATGACGACGACGGCCCCGGCAGAACAGGGCGGGGCGGCGGCAACGGGCATCGACCGTGAGCACCGCGCGCGCGGCGGGCGCCGTCCTGGGCGGCCTCGCCGCCGCCGGGGTGGGCGCGCTCGCGTGGTCGCTCGTCGAGGCACGCTGGTACACGCTCCGTGAGGCGTCCGTGCCGGTGCTGCCCGCGGGCAGCGAGCCGCTGCGCATCCTCCAGATCTCCGACCTGCACCTGACGCCCAGCCAGGCCGACAAGGTCGCGTGGGTCCGCGAGCTCGACCAGTTGGCGCCGGACCTCGTCGTCGACACCGGCGACAACTGGGCCCACCCCGAGGCGATGCGTCCACTCCTGGCCGCGTTGGAGCCGCTCCTCGCCCGCCCGGGCATGTTCGTCATGGGCTCCAACGACTACATCGCGCCCACGTTCAAGAACCCCGCGCGCTACCTCCTGCCGGACGCGCGCCGGGCGCCCAAGAGCGAGCAGCGGGACCTGCCGTGGCGCGAGCTGCGCGCGCGGTTCAAGGGCGCGGGCTGGATCGACCTCGACAACCAGCGGGACGTCGTGGCGGCGGGCGGCCACCGGATCTCGCTCGTCGGCACCAACGACGCGCACCTGGACCTGGACTGGTTCCCCCCGCCGGGCGGTCCCGACGACGTGCGCGGCGGCGGCCAGCCCGTCGACCTGCACCTGGGCGTCACCCACGCGCCGTACCGTCGGGTGCTGGACGCGATGCACGACGACGACGTCGACCTGATCATCGCGGGCCACACCCACGGCGGACAGCTCGCGCTGCCGTTCTGGGGCGCGCTCGTGACCAACTGCGACCTGGACACCCGCCGCGCCAGGGGCCTGCACGGCTGGCCCGGACCGCGCCCCGACCGTCCGGGCGGCGCCGGCTCCACGTGGCTGCACGTGTCCGCGGGCCTCGGCACCTCCCCCTACGCGCCCGTGCGCTTCGCGTGCCGGCCCGAGGCGACCCTCTTGACGCTCACACCCGCGTGATCCCGGGCGCGTGACGAGCGTCGCGTGGATCGGGTTTCGTCGGTGGCCGGATCGTCGGCTATTGTGAGGACGCTTCACACGGGGTGTGGCGCAGCTTGGTAGCGCGCTTCGTTCGGGACGAAGAGGTCGTGGGTTCGAATCCCGCCACCCCGACAGCGCGAAAGGCCCTCTGATCAGCGGAAACGCTGGAATCAGAGGGCCTTTCGCTATGCCAGCGCTGGCTACGCCCGGCCGCGGCTCACAGGTACGAGCCGTTCCCGTCGCGGACCTCGATGCGCACCGAGCGCGACGCGGCGGGGTCGGTCGGGCCGTCGACGCGGCGGCGGCCGTCGGCCACCTCGAGGCTGAGGGCGACCGGCTCGTCGTCGCCGAAGACGGTGACGTCCCCGTCGCGGCCGTTGGCGACCACGTTGCCGCCCACACCCGAGATGGTCGTGTCGGCGTCGACGCCGGAGGTGGTGACGTCGCCGGACACGTCGGCGACGGTCAAGGCGCCGTCCCGCGCCGTGGCGTGGACCGAGCCCTCCACACGGGCGATCTCGGCGTACCCGTCGGTGACCGCGAGCCGGACCGCGCCCTCGACGAGGTTGAGCTTGGCGTTGCCGTCCGAGAGCTCCACGGTCAGGTCCCCGGCGAAGCCGATGGCGCGGACGTCCCCGTCGGTCGACTCGACGACCACGTGGGTGCCTTGGGGGACGCGGGCATCCAGCGAGGCGGAGCAGTGGCCGCCCGGCGACCACCAGTCGCACGTGTGCCGGATCACGAGCGTGCCGCCGGCCCGCTCCACCGAGTACGCGGCCCGGTGGCCGAGCTCCTGGGCGGTGCGCTTCACCACGACCTGTCCGGGCTCGCCCCGCGTGAGGGCCACGTCGCCGTCCGCGACGAGCCGCACCACCGGCTCGGCCGCATACGAGCTGGTCGCGGTGCTCGTCGTCGTGGCGCCGCTCGCCCACTGCAGCCAGCCGACGACGCTCCACGCGCCGCCCAGCACGAGCACGGCGCCGACGATGCCGCCGGTCCACGCCAGCGCGCGCGCACCGGGCGAGCGGACGCGGTCCGGCGCCGGGGGCGCGGGGGTCTCGAGGGTCGTGGTCATGGTCGGTCTCCGTCCGGGGTCCGCTCGAGCCAGCGCAGCACCGCGAGCACACGGCGGTGGTCGTCGGCGTCTTGCTGCAGGCCGAGCTTGGTGAGGATCGAGGTCACGTGCTTCTCCACGGCGGGCAGCCCGACGACGAGCCGCTCGGCGATGGCCGAGTTGGACCGGCCCTCCGCCATGAGCGCGAGCACCTCGCGCTCGCGGGGCGTGAGCGCGGCCAGTCCCGAGCGGCGGCTGCGCGCGAGGATCTGCGCGACGACCTCCGGGTCGATCACTGTCCCGCCGTCGGCGACGCGGCCGAGCGCGGCCAGGAACTCGTCGACGTCGGCCACGCGGTCCTTGAGCACGTAGCCGAGCCCGCGCACGTCGCCCGCGAACAGCTCGGACGCGTACCGCTGCTCGACGTACTGCGAGAGCACCAGGACCGGCAGCGCCGGGTGCAGGCTGCGCAGGTGCACCGCGGCCCGCAGGCCCTCGTCGGTGTGGGTGGGCGGCATGCGGACGTCCGTGACGAGGACGTCGGGCAGGTCCGCGCCCGGGCCGAGCGCCGCGACGGTGGCGTCGGCCGTGCCATGCACGACGACGGTGTGCCCCTCGGCCACCAGCAGCCGGCGCAGTCCGTCCGCGAGCAGCACCGAGTCCTCGGCGATCACGACGCGCATGGCACCTCCACGGTGAGCGTGGTCCCGGCGCCCGCCGGGGAGTCGAGGGTGAAGGCGCCGTCAAGGGCCGCGACCCGGCTGCGCAGGCCGTCGAGGCCCCCGCCGGGCGAGGTCCGCGCGCCGCCCGCGCCGTCGTCGGCGACGACGAGCCGCAGCCTGTCGTCTGCGGCGCAGACCGTGACGCTGACGTGCTGGGCCGCCGCGTGCTTGGCCACGTTGGTCAACGCCTCGGCGACGACGAAGTACGCCGCGGCCTGCGCGCCCGCCGACGCCCGGTCGAGCGCCGTGGAGTCGACCACGCGGACCTCGACGGGCACCGGGCTGCGGGCTGCGAGGGCGGAGAGCGCCGCGTCGAGCCCGCGGTCGGTCAGGACGGCGGGGTGGATGCCGCGCACCAGGTCACGGAGCTCGGCGAGCGTCTCCTTGACCTCGGCGTGGGCGTGCTCGAGCGCGGCGGCGGCCGCCGCGGGGTCGTGCGAGGCCGCCCGCCGCGCCGCGCCGAGCTCCACGCCGAGCGCGACGAGCCGTTGCTGGGCGCCGTCGTGCAGGTC
>JAEWOA010000217.1 GCA_023461115.1 Actinomycetes bacterium | reverse complement strand
CGATCTACGTGGTGGCCGCGCTGTTCACGGCCGTGACGCTCGGCGGGCTGCTGCTGCGTTGGGGCCACCGGCTGCTCGGGGTCGCCGCCGCCGCGGCGGTGTGCGGCGTCGCGTTGCTCGTCGACTTGTGGCCGGGCCTCGGGGCGGACGTCGGTGGCGGGCTCGTGCTCCTGCCCGCGAGCGCGGTCGTCGTGCTCGCGGTCGCCGGGGTGCGCGTCACGTGGTCGCGGCTGCTGGTCGCGGCGGGGGCGGGGGTCGCGCTCGTCGCGCTGATCGGGTTCGTCGACTGGCGGCGCCCGGAGGCGCAGCGCACGCACCTCGGGGTGTTCGTGCAGCGCGTCGTCGACGGCTCGGCGTGGGAGACCGTCGCGCGCAAGCTCGGCTACGCGGTCGCGACCGTGACGTCGGGCTGGCTCGCGTGGTTGACGCTCGCGGTGGTGATCGTCGTGGTCGCGGCGCTGTGGTCCAAGCGCTGGCGGGTGCGCGCGTGGGACGAGCTGGAGGCGACGTGGCCGCCCGCGCGGCCGCTGCTCGTCGCGATGCTGGTCGCGGGCGTCGGGGGCGCTCTCGTCAACGACTACGGTGTGCGCATCCTGACGTTGATGCTGGTGGCGGCCGTGCCGCTCGTCGGGATGCTCGGTTTGCGGGCGGTCCCGTCGCGCCGGCCGGCCGGCGGATACCCTGCGAGCACGCCCTAGCGACGGGAGCCCGCATGCGCTACGCCTACCTCGGCCCGGCCGGGACGTTCACCGAGGCCGCCCTGCGCCAGGTCGCGTCGCCGCAGGAGTCCACGTACCTGCCGCAGGTCGACGTGGTCGCGGCCATCGAGGCGGTGCGCGCGGGCGAGGCGGACTACGCGGTCGTCGCGATCGAGAGCACAGCCGAGGGCGGCGTGAACGCGACCCTCGACAGCCTGGCCGCGGGCACGCCGCTCGTGCTGCTGCGCGAGGTGCTGGTGCCGGTGCAGTTCACGCTCGCGGCGCGGGCGGGCACCCGCCTGGAGGACGTGGCGCGCATCTCGGCCCACCCGCACGCGTGGGTGCAGTGCCGCCGCTGGCTGGGCCATCACCTGCCGGGCGTGGTCCACGTGCCCGCCACCAGCAACACCGCGCCCGCGGCGCTGCTCGCGCAGGACGGCGGCCTGCCCTTCGACGCGGCGCTCGTGCCGCCCGCCGCCGTCCAGACCTACGGGCTGACCGCGCTCGCGGAGCACGTCGCCGACAACCCGTCGGCCGCCACGCGCTTCGTCGTCGTCGGGCCGCCCGGAGAGGTGCCGCCGCCCACGGGCGCCGACAAGACGACGCTCGTCGTGCACCTGCCGGACAACGAGGCCGGCGCGCTGCTCGCGATGCTCGAGCAGTTCGCGACCCGTGGCGTCAACCTGTCCCGCATCGAGTCGCGGCCCATCGGCGACGCGCTCGGGCGGTACTCGTTCTCGATCGACGCCGAGGGCCACATCGGCGAGGAGCGCATGGGCGAGGCGATCATGGGCCTGCACCGTCGGTGCCCGTACGTGCGGTTCCTGGGCTCCTACCCGCGCGCGGACGCGGTCGAGCCGACCGTGCACGTCGGCACGTCCGACGCGGACTTCGTCTCGGCGCGGACGTGGCTCGAGCGCGTGCGGGCCGGCGCGGCGACCTGACGCCCAGCGGCGCTCAGGACGCGACGCCGGACTTCACGGCCTCGCCCAGCAGGGCCCTGCCGAAGTGCAGCACGTAGGCCTGCATGGTCTGCCCGACGAGCTCGGGGTCGCGCGTGCGCAGCGCGGCGTCGAGCGCGGTGAACCGCTCGACGATCTCGTCCTCGGTCGGGTACATCGGCGCGAGGGTCTGCAGGCGCACCAGGTGCGGGCTGAGCAGCGCGAGCGCGCGCTCGAGCACGGGGTTGCCGCTGTGCGACGAGATCACGCGCAGCGCGAGCGACACCTCGGCCGCGCGGTGCACGCGGTCGCCGCCGCGATAGGCCTCGAGGATGCGGGCCACGTGGACGTCGATCTCCGCGAAGTCGTCGTCGCCGAGCTGGGCGACCGCGAGCCGCCCGGCCATGCCGTAGAGCGCCGCGACCACCTCGACGATGTGGCCGAGGTCGGAGGCGTGCAGCGCGGACACGTGCGAGCCGCGGTTGGGCTGGTAGTCCAGGAGCCCCTGCTCGCCCAGGCGGCGCATCGCGTCGCGCACGGGTGTGCGGGACACGCCGAGCCACTCGCCGATCTCCTCCTCGCGCACCACCTCGCCGGGCGCCAGCTCACCGGACACGATGACGCCGAGCAGGCGGTCGTAGACGACGTCGGCGAGCAGCAGGCGCCCGGAGGCGACTGCGGTCGTCGTGCTGGGGATGGGCACGGGGTCCTCCTGATCGACGTGACGAGTCCACCGTAGCGGCCTTTGTACCGCTGTATACGGGTCCCCAGTCCGTGGTGGCGCCGCTACCCGCGTGGTACACGGACGACGAGCGCGCCGGGCTCGACGCGCGCCGACACCTCGGTGACACGCCCGACGATGTCCCCGTCCACCTGCGCGTGCTCGCCGCCGGGCACCACGACGCGCACCGACCGCGCGCGGGTGTGGTCGATGCGGCCGATGCCACGGGGCGCCGTGGTGCGCCCGACGCCCTGGAGCATGACCTCGCCGAAGAGCTGCGCCCAGCCGGCGATGCCCGCACGCGTGTCGAGCGCCGCGACGTCGAGCCAGCCGTCGTCGAGCACCGCGTCGGGCAGCAGTGTGATCCCGCCCGGCAGCCGCCCGCAGTTGCCGATCAGCAGGCTGCGGAGCCGGGTCGAGGCGGACGGCTGGTCGTCGAGCCGCACGTGCACGCGGGTCCGGTTGCCGTGCAGGTGCTTGACGCCGGCGACGAAGTACGCGATCCACCCCACGCGCGCCTTGAGCTGCTCGTCGGCGTCGGCCACCATCGCGGCGTCGAACCCGAGCCCCGCGATGACCAGGAAGATGTGGTCGCGGCCTGGCGCGTCGTCGGCGACGCGCTCGTCCTCGTCCTCGAACCGCTGCACGCGCAGCCAGCCCACGTCGATCGGGCGGTCGCGGCCCTCGACGGCGATCTCGAGCGCGGCGAGCGGGTCGCCCAGCGGCAGGTCGAGGTTGCGGGCCAGCAGGTTGCCGGTGCCCAGTGGTAGCACCGCCATGGGCACGCCGGTCCCGACGAGCCCCTCGGCGACGGCCCGCACGGTGCCGTCGCCACCGACCGCGACGACCACGTCCGCGCCTTGGGCCACGGCGTCCCGGGCCTGCCCGACTCCGGGGTCCTCGACCGTCGTCTCGAACCACAGCGGGGCGGGCCGGCCGTCCGCTCGCGCGCGCTCCTCCATGCGCTCGCGCAGCGGGGGGACCACGGGCTTGGACGGGTTGGCGACGAACGCGACGAGCTCGCCCCGCGACGCGAGCTCGCGCGCCAGGGCCACCGCACGCGGCGAACGTGCCGCGTCGGGCGATTCCAGCCGTCGCCGCAGGTCCTGCTGGTGCATCCAGACGAGGACGGCGACGACGAGCGCGGCCACCGCGACGACGCCGGCGGCGACCGCGACCCACTCCTCCCACGTCACACGCGCAATCTACGCAGGTCTACGGGGCGCGTCTCCGCGGGGAACGCACGGCAGCGGGACGTCCGGGGCCGGGTGCGCCGAAAAGCGCGCGCGGTGAGGGCGCTCGCGGTCGGTAGCCTTCGAGGGTGATCGATCTCAAGCTCCTGCGCGACGACCCCGACACTGTCCGCGCCAGCCAGGTGGCCCGCGGTGACGACCCCCGCCTCGTCGACGAGGTGCTGGACGCCGACGCCCGCCGCCGCTCCGCGCTCACGGAGTTCGAGACGTTGCGGGCCGAGCAGAAGTCGCACGGCAAGCTGGTCGCGGCCGCGCAGGGCGACGAGAAGCAGGCGCTCCTGGCACACGGCCGCCAGCTCGCGGACCGCGTCAAGGCGCTGCAGGCCGACGCGACCGCGGCCGAGGAGAAGGCCACCGAGCTGGCGCGCCGCATCGGCAACGTCATCGAGCCGGGCGTGCCGTCGGGCGGCGAGGACGACTATGTGGTGCTCGAGCACGTGGGCACGCCGCGCGAGTTCGACTTCGAAGTGCGCGACCACCTCGCGCTGGGCGAGGGCCTGCGGGCCATCGACACCGAGCGCGGCGCCAAGGTGTCGGGCGCGCGGTTCTACTACCTCACCGGGATCGGCGCGCGGCTCGAGCTCGCGCTGCTCAACCTCGCGGTGGCCAAGGCGCTGGAGAACGGCTTCACGCCGGTCATCACCCCGACGCTCGTCAAGCCCGAGATCATGGCGGGCACCGGATTCCTGGGCGCGCACGCCGACGAGATCTACCGGCTCGAGGCGGACGACCTGTACCTCGTCGGGACCTCGGAGGTGGCGCTCGCGGGCTACCACTCGGGCGAGATCCTGGACCTGACGAACGGCCCGCAGCGCTACGCGGGATGGTCGGCGTGCTACCGGCGCGAGGCCGGCTCGTACGGCAAGGACACGCGCGGCATCATCCGCGTGCACCAGTTCCACAAGGTCGAGGCCTTCGTCTACACCACGGTGGAGGACGCGGCCGACGAGCACGCGCGCATCCTGGCGTGGGAGAAGGAGATGCTCGACCTGGCCGAGCTCCCGTACCGGGTGATCGACACCGCGGCCGGTGACCTGGGCTCGAGCGCGGCCCGCAAGTTCGACTGCGAGGCCTGGCTGCCGAGCCAGCAGCGGTGGCTCGAGCTCACGTCGACGTCCAACTGCACGACGTTCCAGGCCCGGCGCCTGGGGGTGCGCGAGCGCACCGCGGACGGCCAGGTGCGGACCGTGGCCACCCTGAACGGGACCTTGGCGACGACCCGCTGGATCGTCGCGCTGCTGGAGAACCACCAGCGGGCCGACGGCTCGGTGCACGTGCCCGTCGCGCTGCGGCCGTTCCTCGGCGGGCTCGAGGTGCTGGAGCCGGTCGGATGAGCACGCGCGCGCGGCTGGTCGCGCTCGACATCGACGGGACGCTGGTCTCCTACGACGGCGGGCTGTCCGACGCGGTGCGCGGCGCGGTGGGGGACCTGGTCCGCGCGGGCGTCCATGTGGTGCTCGCGACCGGGCGCGGGGTGCACTCGGCGGTGCTCGTCGCGCGTGAGCTCGGGCTCGACGACGCATGGCTGGTGTGCTCCAACGGCGCGGTCACGGTGCGCGTGCACCCCGAGCTCGACTCCGAGTTCGAGGTGGTCGACATCGTGACGTTCGACCCCGGGCCCGCGCTGCGCGCGATCGCGCTCGAGCTGCCCGACGCGCTGTACGCGGTCGAGGACCTCGGCGTCGGGTTCCGGGTCTCGGCGCCGTTCCCGGCGGGCGAGCTGACCGGCGAGCTCGTCGTCGTCCCGTTCGACGAGCTCGCGGCGACGCCCGCCACCCGCGTGGTCATCCGCGCGCCCGAGGCCGAGCCCGAGGAGTTCGGCAGGATCGTCGAGCGCGTCGGCCTGCACGAGGTGACGTACGCGATCGGCTGGAGCGCGTGGGTGGACCTGACCCCCGGTGGCGTGACCAAGGCGTCCGCGCTGGAGTCCGTGCGGCGGCGCCTGGGCGTCGAGCCGTTCGCCACCGCCGCCATCGGCGACGGCGGCAACGACCTCGAGATGCTCGAGTGGGCCGCGCGTGGCGTCGCGATGGGCCACGCGCCCGAGCGGGTGCGGTCCGCGGCCGACGAGGTGACCGGAACGATCGACGACGACGGCGCCCTGCCGGTCCTGCGGAGCCTCCTGCCGTAACCGCCACTTCGGGCAACCGATTGCGAAATGTTGCGTAACCGTGATCGCGCATCCGACTCCTGCGGTTGCGGCGCATTCGTCCTGGGTATGGCATCGAGAGCGGAGGGCGCGGGGTGTCCCGCCCTGCGCCAGCACCCATGACGACATGGAGGTCTCATGATCCGCATGCGCAAGCGCCTGACGTTGGCCGCCGCCACGGCGGCAGCGCTCGCCCTGACGTTGGGGGCGTGTTCGAGCGACGACGACGGAGGCGACGACGGCGCGACCGCCTCCGGAGACTGCGCCGCCTTCGAGCAGTACGGCGACCTCGCCGGCAAGACCGTCACGATCTACGCAGGCATCGTCGCCCCCGAGGACGAGCCCTACCGGAAGTCGTTCGAGCAGTTCGAGTCGTGCACCGGCGCCAAGGTCGACTACCAGGCCGACAAGCAGTTCGAGCAGCAGATCCTCGTGCGCGCGCAGGCCGGCAACCCGCCGGACATCGCGATCGTCCCCCAGCCGGGCCTGCTCGCCCAGCTCGTCGCCACCGGCGCCGTCAAGGAGGCCCCGCAGGCCGTCTCGGACAACGTCGACGAGTTCTGGGGTGAGGACTGGAAGGCCCTGGGCACGGTCGACGGCAAGTTCTACGCCGCGCCGTCGGGCGCGAGCGTGAAGTCGCTCGTCTGGTACTCGCCCAAGGAGTTCGCCGCGAACAACTGGGAGATCCCCACCACGCTCGACGAGCTCAAGAGCCTGTCCGACGAGATCGCCAAGCAGCACAAGCCGTGGTGCGCGGGCATCGCGTCCGACGCGGCCACCGGGTGGCCCGTCACCGACTGGATGGAGGACATGGTCCTGCGCGTTGGCGGCCCCGACGTGTACGACCAGTGGGTCAGCCACGAGATCCCGTTCAACTCCGACGTGCCCACGCAGGCGCTCGACGCGGTCGGCGACTACCTGAAGAACCCCGACTACGTGAACGGCGGCTTCGGCGACGTGAAGTCGATCGCCACCACGCGGTTCCAGGACGGCGGCTTCCCGATCGTCGCCAGCCCGCCGCAGTGCTCGCTGCACCGCCAGGCCTCGTTCTACGCGGCCAACTGGGTGGACGCGCCGAGCCAGCCGGCCGTGGCCGAGGACGGCGACGTGTTCGCGTTCTACCTGCCGGGCAAGAGCAAGGAGGACCACCCGGTCCTCGGCGCCGGCGAGTTCGTCACCGCGTTCGCCGACCGTCCCGAGGTCCAGGCGCTCCTGGCGTTCTGGAGCACCGACGACTGGGCCAACGCCAAGGCCAAGGCCAGCTCCGACCTGACGAAGGGCGGCTGGATCACCGCCAACAAGGGCCTGGAGATCTCCAACCTGGTCAACCCGATCGACATCCTGTCGGCCGGCATCCTGCAGGACCCGAACACGGTGTTCCGCTTCGACGGCTCGGACATGATGCCCGCCGCGGTCGGCTCCAACGCGTTCTGGAAGGAAGCGACCAACTGGATCACCGGGCAGTCCACCAAGGACACGCTCGACAAGATCGAGGCCGCCTGGCCGTAAGCCGCTGAGCACGGCACCCCGGGGCGCACCGACGCCCCGGGGTGCCGTCGCGCCATCTGCTCACCGCCTCGTCCTTGCCCCCGGGAGGTTGCCTTGGAAGCCGCTGACAAGTTGTTGCAGATGGTGGTGGCGCTGTTCGTCTTCGCCGCCGTCATCGCCGTGATCCTGATGATCGTCCACCTGCTCGAGCGGCGCGGCGTCCGGCGTGTGGCCTGGTGGTTCGTCGGCCCGACCGTGCTGCTGATCGTCGTCGGCCTGATCTACCCGGCGCTGCGCACCATCTGGCGCTCGCTGTATGACGCGGTCGGGACCTCTTTCATCGGTCTCGAGAACTACGTCGACATCTTCACCAACACCGAGCAGCTCACGGTGCTGCGCAACACCGTGCTGTGGGTGCTCGTCACACCGTTCGTCGCCACGTTCGTCGGGCTGCTGTACGCGATCCTCGTCGACGGCGCCAAGGGCGAGGCCGTCTCGAAGGCCGTGATCTTCCTGCCGATGGCCATCTCGTTCGTCGGCGCGTCGATCATCTGGAAGTTCATGTACGACTACCGGTTCCACGACCCCACGGTCGCGGTGAACCCCGAGCAGATCGGGCTGATCAACCAGATCATCGTGTGGCTCGGGGGCACGCCACAGAACTTCCTGCTCGACAGCCCGTGGAACAACTTCTTCCTGATCGTCGTGATGATCTGGATCCAGGCGGGCTTCGCCATGACCATCCTGTCCGCCGCGATCAAGGCGATCCCGTCGGACATCGTCGAGGCCGCGCGCCTCGACGGCGTCGGCGCGCTCCAGATGTTCCGGTTCGTGACGGTCCCGAGCATCCGGCCCACGCTCATCGTCGTTCTCACGACGATCGCGATCGGCTGCCTCAAGGTCTTCGACATCGTCCGCACCATGACGGGCGGCCTGTACAACACGAGCGTCGTCGCCAACGAGTTCTACACACAGAGCTTCAGCGCCGGGAACCCCGGACTGGGCGCCGCGCTCGCGGTGGTCCTGTTCCTCCTGGTCACGCCGATCATCATCTACAACGTGCGCCACCTGCGGAAGGCGGACCAGCGATGACCGGCCCCCAGCTCGACGTGCCGGGCGCCGATGTCGCCGTCCCGGTCGACCCGCCGACGGGCGCCAGCGCGCTCGCCGCGTCCGCCAAGCGGCGCCTGTCGTCGCCGTGGGCGTCGTTCGCCGCGTTGCTGCTCGCGGTCTTCTGGACCATCCCGACGTTCGGCCTCTTCGTCACGTCGTTCCGGCCCGCGCAGGACATCCAGGCCACGGGCTGGTGGACGGTCTTCACCAACCCGTCCTTCACGCTCGACAACTACCAGCAGGTGCTCTCGCCCGAGAACTCGCAGGCGCTGACGCCGTTCATCGTGAATTCGATCGTGATCACGATCCCCGCGGTCGCCCTGCCGGTGTTCCTGGCCTCGCTCGCGGCGTACGCGTTCGCGTGGATGAAGTTCCGGGGGCGCAACCTGCTGTTCGTCGCGGTGTTCGCGCTGCAGGTGGTGCCCATCCAGGTGACGCTGATCCCGCTGCTGTCGCTGTACGTGGACATCAACATCTCGGGGACGTTCTGGGCGGTGTGGCTCTCGCACACCATGTTCGGCCTGCCGCTGTCGGTGTTCCTGCTCCACAACTTCATGCGCGAGATCCCCGGCGAGCTCATCGAGGCCGCGCGCATGGACGGAGCCGGGCACGTGACGATCTTCAGCCGGCTCATGCTGCCCATGCTCAAGCCCGCGCTCGCGGCGCTTGCGATCTACCAGTTCCTGTGGGTGTGGAACGACCTGCTCGTGGCGCTCACGTTCGCGGGCTCGTCCAACCAGGTGGCGCCCATGACCGTGGCGCTGTTCAACCTGACCGGGACGCGCGGCTCGTCGTGGTTCCTGCTCTCGGCGGGCGCGTTCGTCTCGATCATCGTCCCGGCGATCGTGTTCCTGTCGCTGCAGCGGTACTTCGTCCGCGGGCTCCTGGCGGGCTCGGTCAAGGGGTGAGCAAGGGGCGCCGGCGCGCGGTCTAGCCTGAGCGCGTGCCCGCGCCGCTGCTGTTCGTCCTGTCGGGGCTGACGCAGTACGTCGGCGCCGCGGTGGCGGTGGAGTTGTTCGCGCGCGTCGCCGCGCCGACCGTCGCGTGGCTGCGGGTGTTCGTCGCGGCGCTCGTGCTGCTCGTCGTCAACAGGCCCTGGCGGTTCCGTGCGGCCTTCTCCCGGCCCGCGCTGCGCACGGCGGTGGTGTTCGGAGTCGTGCTCGCGCTGATGAACGTCTCCTTCTATGTGGCGATCGACCACCTCCCGCTGGGCACGGCCGTGGCGCTCGAGTTCGCCGGGCCGGTGGCCGTCGCCGCGATCACGGGGCACGGCTGGCGCGACCGGGCCGCGATCGGGGTCGCGGCGCTCGGGGTGGTGCTGCTCGCGGGCGTCAGCCTCGATGGCGGCCCCACCGCGGCGGTCGGGCTCGTCGCGATCTCGCTCGCCGCGCTCTTCTGGGCGTTCTACATCCTGCTCGGCCGTCGCGTCGCCACCGCGGCCACCCCCGGGCTCACCGGGCTCACGGTCGCGATGACCGCGGGCGGCGTAGTGCTGGCGCCGTTCTTCGTCGTCAGCGCCGCGCCCGTCGTCGCCGACTGGCGGCTCGCGCTCGCGGTGCTGGCCATCGCCGTGTGCTCGTCGGTGGTCCCGTACGGCATCGAGCAGGTGGTGCTGCGGCGCGTGCGGCCCGCGACCTTCGCGGTCCTGTTGGCGCTGCTGCCCGCGACCGCCGCGATCGTCGGGGCGGTCCTGCTCCATCAGGTCCCGCACGGCCTGGAGGTCGTCGGGCTCCTGCTGGTCTCGGGCGCCATCGCGCTGACCGCCCGCTCGTCGGACGCTCCGAAGGAGTCACCGCCCCCCGCGTGACCCCGAGCCCGCCGAGGGGTGAGGGCTAGAGGTACTGGCCGGTGCCCTCGTCGGGGGACAGGCCGAGGCCCGCGGGCGGCGGGCCCGCGTGCGGGCCCGGGGGGAGCGCGCGGCGCATCTGCTGCAGCTGCGCCTGTGTGGCCATCTGCTGCGCGACCAGGGCCGTCTGGATCCCGTGGAACAGGCCCTCGAGCCAGCCGACGAGCTGCGCCTGCGCGATCCGCAGCTCGGCGTCCGAGGGCGCCGCGTCCTCGCCGAAGGGCA
>JAEWOA010000216.1 GCA_023461115.1 Actinomycetes bacterium | reverse complement strand
GCCCACGCGGGCGCTCTCGTCGGGCAGCGTGGGCTCCGCGGCGCTGCCGACGCGCGACGCCCAGCGGGCCATGCCGCTGCCGCGCGGCGGCGCCCAGGCCTCGACGGCGCCCTCGGTGGTGAGCACGCGCAGCGAGTAGCGCAGCTCGACACCCTGGAACGTGGGCCACGGGACCTCGACGGTGCGCCACACGTTGCGCACCGTGACGCCGCCGTCGGACACCTCGACCTCGGGGCGCCAGAACATCGCCCAGACAAGCAGCGCGATCAGCGCGGCGACGGGCGCGCCGAGCAGGGCCGAGCGCGCGCCGTCGTCGAGCGCGATCGCCACCAGCGCGACGACGCACGCGACCGCGACCGCGACCGTCAGCCATCTTCCGTACTTCGACGAGAACCTCAGCGTGGGACCCACCCCGCCATGCTCCCAGACCCGCAGGTGAGGACGGCCCAGACCGGGCCGGCCCACCGCGCTCAGGAAGGATCCTGACCGTGGCCATCGACACCACCGACGCGCCCTTGCCCGCCGACACCGAGGCGCCCGTGCTCCAGGTCACCGACCTGGGCGTGGACTTCTACGTGGACGGCGCCTGGTATCCGGCCGCGGCCGGCGTGACGTACGACGTCCGCCCCGGCGAGGTGCTCGCCATCGTCGGCGAGTCCGGATCGGGCAAGACGCAGTCCTCCATGGCCCTGATGGGCCTGCTGCCCGCGAACGGCCGCGCACGCGGCTCGGCGAAGCTGGGCGACCGCGAGCTCATCGGCATGTCGTCGGGCAGGCTGCGCCGGATCCGCGGCCGGGAGATCTCGATGATCTTCCAGGAGCCGATGACGGCGCTGAACCCGGTGTTCACGATCGGGTTCCAGATCGTCGAGACGCTGCGCACGCACTTCGAGATGGGCCCGGCGGAGGCGCGTGAGCGTGCGCTCGAGCTGTTGCGCCTCGTCGAGATCCCGGAGCCCGAGCGCCGCATCGACGCGTACCCGCACCAGCTCTCAGGCGGCCAGCGCCAGCGCGCGATGATCGCGCAGGCGCTCGCGTGCGACCCCAAGCTGCTGATCGCCGACGAGCCCACCACCGCGCTCGACGTGACGGTCCAGGCCGAGATCCTCAAGCTCATGCGCGACCTGCGTGAGCGGATCGACTCGGGCATCGTCCTGATCACGCACGACATGGGCGTCGTCGCGGACATGGCGGACAAGATCATCGTGATGAAGGACGGGAAGGTCGTCGAGCAGGGCGACGCCCGCGAGATCTTCGGCAACCCGCAGCACGAGTACACGATCAAGCTGCTCGAGTCCGTTCCGCACCTGGGCCGCAGCGCGGACGCGCTGGTCCAGGAGCAGGCCACCGAGCGGGTCGGCGGCAAGTCCGCCAAGGCGAAGGCGGCCACGGACACGCGTCCGGTCGTGCTCGACGCGCGGGACATGGTCATCGAGTACCCCGCGCGCAAGCGCCAGCCCGCGTTCCGCGCGGTGGACGGCGTCTCGCTGCAGATCCGCAAGGGCGAGGTCGTGGGGCTCGTCGGCGAGTCCGGCTCGGGCAAGACCACGATCGGTCGCGCGGTCGTCGGACTCCTGCCCGTCACGTCCGGGCAGCTCACGATCGTCGGCCAGGACATGGTGGGCGCGTCGCACAAGGACCTCAAGCCGCTGCGCACCAAGGTCGGCATCGTGTTCCAGGACCCGGGCAGCTCGCTGAACCCGCGTCTGCCGATCGGCGAGTCGATCGCCGAGCCGCTGCTGCTGCACCGCGGCATCAAGGGCGAGGCCATGCAGCGTGAGGTCGAGCGACTGCTGGACCAGGTCCGGCTGCCGCGCGCGATGCGCAACCGGTACCCGCACGAGCTTTCTGGGGGCCAGCGCCAGCGCGTGGGCATCGCGCGCAGCCTCGCGCTCGAGCCGCAGCTGCTGGTGGCCGACGAGCCCACGTCCGCGCTCGACGTGTCCGTGCAGGCCACGGTCCTGGAGCTGTTCCAGGAGCTGCAGCGTGAGCACGGCTTCGCGTGCCTGTTCATCAGCCACGACCTCGCGGTCGTCGAGATGCTGTCGGACCGCATCGCGGTGATGCACAACGGCCAGCTGGTCGAGGTGGGGGAGACCTCGCAGGTCGTCAACCACCCGAAGGACGCGTACACGCAGCGCCTGCTCGCGGCCGTGCCGGTGCCGGACCCGGACGCGCAGCGTGAGCGCCGCGAGGCGCGTGACGCGCTGCTCGAGGCGCAGCGCGCCGAGCTCGAGAAGGACGAGGCGCTGCACGCCCAGGACGCGAGCCGCGCGGAGATCCACGAGATCTCCGAGATCGACAACGAGCGCGAGGCGGGCCGCGGCTTCTGACGCCTGGCCACGGCGCCGGCGGACTGCGGCCGCGCCGCCAGACCACGACCCCCGGGTCGGGTGGACTCTCCACCTGACCCGGGGGTCGCCGCTTCTCAGCCGGCGCCCACGGCGCCCCTGGTGCGGCCGGGGCGGGCCGGAAGGCCCACTCGGGCGCGGCCGCGCGCCGGGATGGTGTCCTGGCGCGTCCTGTCGGCGCGCCAGGAGGAGGAGTGTCGATGCGGGGTGCATGGTCGCGCGCCCTCGCGGTGGTCGCCGCGATGGGTGTGCTCGTCAGTGGGTGTGCCGGGGCCGAGCCGGTGGACGCGGCGCGCGCGCAGCGCGTGGTCGTGGCGGTCGGCGTGCCGTTCCTGTCCTTGAACGCCGCGACTGCCACGGGCCGCGCCCCCGGCAGCTCGCTGGTGCGCGGGCTCGCGCAGGACGGCTTCGTCACGCTCGACGAGACCGGCGAGACCGTGCCCGACCCGCAGTTCGGCACGGTCGAGAAGATCGCCGAGAGCCCGCTCGCCGTGCGCTACACGATCGGCCCCGACGCGACCTGGTCGGACGGCGTCCGTGTGACCTCGCACGACCTGCTGCTGGAGTGGGCGGCCCGCTCGGGCGAGCTCGACGACGTGCTGCCGAAGATCGGCGCGGACGGCTCGATCTCGAACGTCGCCGAGCTCGACGCGGGGGTCGGGTTCGCGGCCACGTCGCCTGCGCTCGTGATGGTCGAGAAGCAGCCGGAGGTCGACGCGCAGGACCGCGTGACGATCACCTATGAGGGCGTCGTGCCGGACTGGCAGGTCGCGCTCGACGTCAACGCCCCCGCGCACGTGATCGGCCGGGAGGCGCTCGGGATCACCGACCCGCAGGCGGCGGCGCAGGCGGTGACGAAGGCCATCCAGGACCTGGACAAGGCGGCCCTGAGCAAGATCGCGAGGGCCTGGCGCTCGGCGGGCGAGGCGGACGTGCTGGCGGAGCAGGCGGACAGCGCGGTCTCGTGTGGCCCGTACCGCATCTCGACCGTGCTGCCCGACGAGAGCGTCGAGCTGGTCCGCAACGAGCACTACGCCGGATCGCGTCCCGCCAAGTTCGAGCGCGTCGTGGTGCGCAGCGACCTGCATCCGCTCGACCAGGCGAAGGCGCTGCTCGACGGCGACATCGACGTGGCCGCGCCCGCGGACACGGTCGACGTCTACGCGTCGCTCGTGGAGCAGGAGTCGCTCGACATCGTGACGGGCGGTGACTCGGCGTGGCAGTTCCAGCCCGAGACCGCGCACGGCGGGCCGTTCGACGCGGCGACCTACGGCGGCGACGAGGACAAGGCCGCGTTGGTGCGCCGGGCGTTCTTCGCGACCGTGCCACGGGACGCGATCGTCGCGGAGCTCGTCGCGGTGGTGGCCCCGGGCCAGCACTCCGACACCGCGGTGCTGCCCACGGTCGGCACGGACGCGGGCGGGGCTGTGCAGGCGCACGGCGCCGCGGACGTCGACGCCGCGCGGGCGCTGCTCGCGGAGGCGGGTGTGACCGGGACGGTGCGGGTCAGGCTGCTGGCGAACACCACGGACCCCGCGCGTGCGGCCGCCATGGAGATGGTGACGGCGTCCGCCGCCGAGGCCGGCTTCGAGATCGTGCCGTACACGCCGGTGCTGGGCCCGACCGCGGACCTGTGGGAGCACGCGGAGGCGTGGGACCTGGCGCTCGTGCCGGAGGTGCAGGCGGAGCTGCCGATCGACTCGGTCGTCAGCCGGTGGGGCGTCGACGGGGCGACGAACGTCACGGGCTGGAAGGACGAGAAGACCGACGCGATCGTGCGCGGGCTCGCCGTCACGACGAACCCCGCCGAGACCCCGCTGAAGCTCGACGACCTGGCGCGGCGCCTGGGCGCGCAGGCCGCGACGCTCCCGATCACGCACGCGCCAGCCGTGACCGTGACGCGCGGGGCGGCCAAGGACGGCTACCCGGACGTCGGGCACGTGGGCCTGCTGGCGCTCTCCCGCGCGGACCTCTCGTCGTGGTGGGCGTGGGCGACCGCGGCGGCCGGCTCGGCGAGCAGCGCTCCCACGCCCGCGTCGTCGAAGCGCGGCGGCTGAGCGGGGCGACTGGTCGCCGACGGCGGTCTGACGGGCGGCACGAGGGCGACTTCTCGCGGGCCGGTACACTCGATCGGCGCCCGATGTCGTGGCGCGCTCCCACCCCGCCTCGAGAAGAGTTCCCGCATGCCTTCGAACGCCACCGCCACGAGCGTGCGCGCCGACCTCCGTAACGTCGCGATCGTCGCGCACGTCGACCACGGCAAGACGACGCTCGTCGACGCCATGCTGTGGCAGTCGGGCGCGTTCGGCGAACACGCGCACGTCGACGAGCGCGCGATGGACTCGGGCGACCTGGAGCGCGAGAAGGGCATCACGATCCTCGCGAAGAACACCGCGGTCCGGTACGCCGGCCCCGCGGCGGTCGCGGCGGGCCAGCCCGACGGCATCACGATCAACGTGATCGACACCCCGGGCCACGCCGACTTCGGCGGCGAGGTGGAGCGCGGCCTGTCGATGGTGGACGGCGTTGTGCTGCTGGTCGACGCGTCCGAGGGCCCGCTGCCCCAGACGCGGTTCGTGCTCCGCAAGGCGCTCGCGGCCAAGCTGCCCGTGATCCTCGTCGTCAACAAGGTGGACCGCCCGGACGCGCGCATCACCGAGGTGGTCCACGAGGCCACCGACCTGCTGCTCGGGCTGGCGTCCGACCTGCACGAGGAGGTCCCGGACCTCGACCTCGACTCGATCCTCGACGTCCCGGTGGTCTACGCCGCCGCGAAGACCGGCCGCGCGTCGCTCAACCAGCCGGCCGACGGCGGCCTGCCGGACAGCGAGAGCCTCGAGCCGCTGTTCGCGACGATCCTCGAGAAGATCCCGGCCCCCACGTACGACGAGGGCGCCCCGCTGCAGGCCCACGTCACCAACCTCGACGCGTCGCCGTTCCTCGGCCGCCTCGCGCTGCTGCGCATCTTCAACGGCACGCTGCGCAAGGGCCAGACCGTCGCGTGGGCGCGCCACGACGGCTCGCTGCAGAACGTCCGCATCACCGAGCTCCTGGAGACGAAGGCGCTCGAGCGCGTCCCCACCGAGCAGGCGGCGCCCGGCGACATCGTCGCGGTCGCGGGCATCGCGGACATCACGATCGGCGAGACGCTGACCGACCCCGACGACCCGCGCCCGCTCCCGCTGATCACGGTCGACGACCCGGCGATCTCGATGACCATCGGCATCAACACGTCCCCGCTGGCCGGCAAGGGCGGCAAGGGCCACAAGGTCACCGCGCGCCAGGTCAAGGACCGCCTCGACAAGGAGCTCATCGGCAACGTGTCGCTCCGCGTGGTCCCGACCGACCGCCCCGACGCGTGGGAGGTGCAGGGCCGTGGCGAGCTCGCGCTCGCGATCCTCGTCGAGCAGATGCGCCGCGAGGGCTTCGAGCTCACGGTCGGCAAGCCGCAGGTGGTCACGCGCAAGATCGACGGCGCCGTGCACGAGCCCATGGAGCGCATGACGATCGACGTCCCCGAGGAGTACCTCGGCTCGGTCACGCAGCTCCTCGCGCAGCGCAAGGGCCGCATGGAGACCATGTCGAACCACGGCACCGGCTGGGTGCGCATGGAGTTCGTCGTCCCCGCGCGTGGGCTGATCGGCTTCCGCACGCGCTTCCTCACCGACACGCGCGGCACCGGCATCGCGTCGTCGCTCGCCGAGGGCTACGAGCCGTGGGCCGGCCCGATCGAGACGCGCCTGTCCGGCTCGCTCGTCGCGGACCGCGCGGGCGTCGTGACGCCGTTCGCGATGATCAACCTGCAGGAGCGCGGGTCGTTCTTCGTCGACCCCACGCAGGAGGTCTACGAGGGCCAGATCGTCGGGGAGAACTCGCGCAACGAGGACATGGACGTCAACATCACCAAGGAGAAGAAGCTCACCAACATGCGGTCGTCCACCGCGGACAACTTCGAGAACCTCGTGCCGCCGCGCAAGCTGACGCTCGAGGAGTCGCTGGAGTTCGCGCGTGAGGACGAGTGCGTCGAGGTGACGCCGGAGATCGTCCGGATCCGCAAGGTGGTGCTCGACCAGACGGAGCGCGCGCGCATCACCGCGCGCAACAAGAAGTCCTGACCTCCGATGGCTGACGCGCCGACGCGCGCCGGGCTCGCGGCCGACGGACTCGTCGCGGTGCACGCGCACCCCGACGACGAGACGCTCGCGACCGGCGCGCTGTTGGCGGCGTTCGCGCGCGCCGGACGGCCCACCGCGGTGGTCACGTGCACGCGGGGCGAGCGGGGCGAGGTCATCGGGCCGGCGCTCAAGCACCTCGAGGGCGACGGGCCGGCGCTCGCCGCTCACCGCGAGACCGAGCTCGCGGCCGCGCTCGCCGCGCTCGGCGTTCGCGAGCACACGTTCCTGGACCGGGTTCCGCTGCCGTCCGACGAGGCGCCCGTCCGGTACGAGGACTCGGGCATGGCGTGGGTCGGCGGCGCGACCGCTGGTGTGGGCGACGACGTGCCCGCGCGCGCGTTCATCACGGTCCCGCTCGACGAGGCCGCGCAGCGGCTCGCGCGTGTGCTCCGCCGCCTGGCGCCCGCTGTCGTCGCGACCTACGAGCCCGGCGGCGGCTACGGGCACCCCGACCACGTCGCGGCGCACGAGGTCACGCGGCGCGCGGTCCTGCTCGCGTCCACGCGTGGCGACGACGAGCACGCCGCGATCCCCGCGCCAGTCGTGCTGTGGGCCGCGCAAGGGCTGGCCGCGGCGCAGGCCGCCTCCGCGGCGCTGCGGGGGCCGGGGGTGGCCGCTCTGCTGGGCCCGGCCCTGGCCGGGCCGGGCGGCGCCGGCGGCGAGGGCTCGGTCTTCCCGCCGCCTGAGGACCTCGAGCCGCCGACCGTCGTCGTGCCGGACGACGAGCTGGACCTCGGCGTGGTGGTCGCGCCGGTGCGCGAGGCCGTGCTCGCCGCGTTGCGCGCGCACGCGACTCAGGTGCAGGCCGTGGCCGCGGTCGACGACGAGCCCGCGCTCGTCGGGTGCTACGCGCTGAGCCTGGGCCGGCTCGAGCCGCTCCTGCCGCGCGAGGGCTACCGCGTGGCCGCGTGGCCGGGACTCGGGGACCCCGGGCTCGTCGAATGGCCCGCGGGCGTCCGCGAGTAGCCTGACGGCGTGCAGATGACCCCCACCGTGAGCCCCGCGGGGTTCGCCCGCGCGTTCGCCGCACTCGTCGTCGGCCTGATCGTCGGCGCTGTCGGCACGGTCACGCACCGCGCCGAGCAGCCGTGGGGCCTGATCGGCGCGCTCGCTCTGGTGCTGGCCGCGAGCGTCATGATGCGGGCCTGGGGCGGGTGGCCCGCGATCGTCGGCATCGCCGGCGGCGTGTTCTTCTCGGTCCAGGTGCTCGCGCAGACCGGGCCCGGCGGGGACGTCCTGGTGCCCGGCGACCAGCCGATCGGCTGGATCTGGGTGATCGGCGCCCTCGTCATGGTCGGGCTCGCCTCGATCGCGCCGAGGGCGTGGTTCGACGACACCCCGCGGCCCGCCCGGAACGCGGCCGCCGCCCCGCAGGAGCCCGCCGCGGCGCCGCCCGCGGAGGAGGCCGACGAACACCCCGCCGCGCCCGACGCCGAAGCGCGCGCGACGGCCGAGCCGCCCCTCGACCCCCGGTGACCGGAATCCCGGCCGACGCGTACCGGTCCGTCGCGGCCGCGTTGCCCGGCGGGGTCGCCGTGGTCGCCGTGCGCTGGCGGCGCACCGACCACGCGATGACCGTGAGCTCGATCGCGTCGGTGTCCCTGGACCCCCCGCTCGTGCTGTTCTGCGTGCACGGCGACGCGCGCGTCCGCGACGCGCTCGACGACATCGACCACTGGGCGCTCAACGTCCTGGGCGCGTCCCAGGCGCCGGTCGCGGACTGGCTCGCCTCGCCCGGCCGGCCCGCGTTCGAGCAGCTCGTGCGGGTCCCGCACCGGCCCGCGCCGGTCTCCGGCGCCGCGTGGCTGGACGGCGCCGCCGCGTGGTTCGACTGCCGCACCGAGGAGATCCACAGCGCTGGTGACCACGACATCGTCGTGGGCCGGGTGCTCGCAGCCGAGCGCGGCGACGCCGGCGCCGGAGCGCTCGTCCACCTGGACGGCAGGGTTCGCCCGATCGGATGAACGCGGGCTCCACAGGGCCCCCACAGGGGCTCCACAGGGGCTTCGCCGGGGCGCCTTCGGGGCTCCGCGCATTTCGCCCCGTCCCCGCAGACGATTGCCCGGGAACGCCAGAAACGCCACGTACACTCGCCTGGGCGCACGCGCGCGACGGACAACGAGGGATGATGACCAACCGCAGCGACGACGAGAGCACGCAGCCGACCGAGGCAGACGACATCGTCTGGCCGGCCTGGGGGGACACCGAGGCAGCCGCCGGCACACCTGCGGCTGACGCACCGGAGGAGGGCTCCGACGACACGGCCGAGCAGGCCGCTGTCGCGGTCGAGCAGCCCGCCGACGAGCCTGCCGCGCCCGAGCCCACCGCAGAGACAGACGGCTCGCCGGTGGCAGACGAGCCCGCTGCCGAGGTCGCCGCCGCGCCCGGCGAGGCGCCGGCGGCCGAGGTCGTGGCCGAGCCGGCGGCCGAGGTGGTCGACGAGCCTGCCGCCGCGCAGGTGGACGAGCCTGCCGACGAGGTTGCTGTCGAGCCTGCCGGCGAGGTCGTCGTCGAGCCCGCCGGCGAGGTCGTCGTCGAGCCTGCCGACGAGGTCGTCGTCGAGTCGGCGGCCGAGCCGGATGCCGAGGCTGTTGCGGACCTGGTGGATGAGGTTGTCGCCGAGCCCGCTGCCGAGCCTGCTGCCGAGGTTGTCGTCGAGCCTGCTGCCGAGGTTGCCGACGAGACGGCCGACGAGCCGAAGCTGGCCCCCACGGTGCCGATGGGCTGGAAGGCGGGGGTCGGGGCTGACGCCACCGACACCGCTGTGATCCCCCCGACGCAGTCCCCGGACGCGCCCGCGGAGGCTGCGGCCGCCGCGACTCGCGAGCGCATGTCGATCGCCGCGGCGATCGAGGCGCGCGCTCGGGCGAGCGAGGTCGCGTACGAGCCGACGGCCGAGGACGCCGCGCGCTTGGCGGCGACGGCGCCGATGCGTCAGCCGCTCAAGGACGGCGCCCCGCAGCAGGATCAGGGCGCGGCGGCTCAGGCGTCGACGGCCGCGGGGGCACCCCCGTCGAACGGCGCCCCGACCGCGCCGGTGACGCCGATCCGCACGCCGATGGGCGCCGCGGTGTCGACCCCCACGGCAGCGGCGACGACGCTCACCGCAGCGGCGACGACGCCCACAGCAGCAGCGACGACGCCCACAGCAGCAACGACGACGCCCACAGCAGCAACGACGACGCCCACGCGTCCGGCCGTCGCCGCCCCCGCGGGTGTCGGCGCCGCCGCGACGGCGGCAGCAGCGACGGCGCCGGCCGCAGCGGCAGCCGCGACCGCTGTGGCG
>JAEWOA010000215.1 GCA_023461115.1 Actinomycetes bacterium | reverse complement strand
CGCTGCTGTCGGCGCTCGTCGCGGTTCAGGCGGCGACACGCGGGCAGGACCTCGTCGCGGACGCCCGGCTGCCCGCGCTTGCCGTGGCGGCGGTCGCGCTCGCGTTGCGCGCGCCGTTCGTCGTGGTCGTGCTGCTCGCGGCGCTCGTGGCCGCCGGGCTGCGCGCGCTGGGCATGCCCTGACCCGCCCGTCCCCGCGCAGCCGGGCACGCGGGCGCGTCGTCGCGCGTTGATACCCTCGCCCGACTGACGACGAGGCCGCGCTCGATCGAACGCGGCCGCCGCCACCCGGAGGACCCTCGATGGCCCACGACACGCCCACCGCCCCCCGCCGCGCCCCGCTCGGCACGCTGATCTTCATGTCCCGCTGGCTCCAGGTGCCGCTGTACCTGGGCCTGATCGTGGCGCAGGCGTTCTACGTCTGGCAGTTCGTCAAGGAGCTCTGGGAGCTGGGACAGGGGCTGTTCACCGGCCACACGATCGACCACGGCGAGTCGGTCGTCTTCGACGAGGGCACGATGATCATCGCGGTCCTCGGGCTGGTGGACGTCGTGATGATCGCCAACCTGCTGATCATGGTGATCGTCGGCGGCTACGAGACCTTCGTGTCCCGCATCCGGCTCGACGACCACCCCGACCAGCCCGAGTGGCTCTCGCACGTCAACGCCAACGTCCTCAAGACGAAGCTCGCGATGTCGATCATCGGCATCTCGTCGATCCACCTGCTCGCGAGCTTCATCAAGGCCGAGACCACGGTCGGCCACGCCAACGGCGGCGAGGCGCTCATGTGGCAGACGATCATCCACCTCACGTTCATCGCCTCCGCGATGGCGCTCGCATGGATCGACAAGATGTCGGTCAAGCACCCGCCGCGGGCCAGGCCAGGCGCGCCGGCAGCGCCGCACTCCCCCGAGCCCGACGCCGCGCACCACGCCGACCATGGCGACAACGCGCGCGTCACGGCCGGCGCGCGATGAGCCTGTTCCGCGAGACCTCGGACGTCTCGGTCCGCCCCGCCGTCCCCGGCGACGAGGACGCGATCGCGCGCATCCAGGTCGCGGCCTGGCGCGAGTCCCACGCCGAGGTGCTGGGCGACGCGCTGGCGCTGCTCGACGGCGCCGCCGTCCGTGGTCAGTGGGCCGCCGCCATCACCGCACCGCCGCCCGGCCACCGGGTGCTCGTCGCGTGCGCCGGCGCTACCGTCGTGGGCTTCACGTCCGTGGCGCCCGTGCCGGCGCCGTCGTCCGACGAGGCTCCCGGCGGCGCGATCCTCGCGCTCGAGGTCGAGCCGCTCGCGCAGCGCGGCGGGCACGGTTCCCGCCTCCTGGCCGCCGCGGTCGACACGCTGCGCCAGGACGGCGCTGACCAGGTGACCACCTGGGTGCTGGACGGCGACGCCGCACGCGTCCAGTTCCTCGAGGGCGCCGGGCTGGGCCCGGACGGCACCGCGCGCACCCTGGCGGCGGGCGAGTACCCCGACGGCACGCCGCACACCGTCACCGAGCGGCGCTGGTGGGCGACGATCTAGCCGCGTCGGGCTCCCGGCCGAGCTAGCGGGTCCGGTTGCGTGGATGCTGGCGCGCGACGCGCTCGTTGCCGTGCTTGTACTGCCCTGTCACCCGGGCCATGAGCTCCTGCGGGTCGCCGAGCTCCACCTCGTCGAGGAAGGCGCGCGCTCGCTCGCCCCGTAGCGTCGTCGCGCGGCGGCCGTGATGCGTGACGACCACCTCGCCGCCCACCTGCGCGAACTCGAAACCCTGCGGCGTGCGTGACATGCGGCGATCGTGGCACGCGCCTGGGCCTGCGGCCCACGCCTTTGGCGGGCGCGGTCAGCGCTCGCGGTGCAGAGCGCGGGCACGACGGAGCGACTCTCGCGCGCGACGCCGGTCGCCGGCCGCGTCGTACGCGAAGCCCAAGTGGAACCAGGACTGCCAGTCGTCGGGGTGCGCCTCGGCGTGCGTGCGAGCCGCGTCGAACGCGACGCGAGCGGCGGTCTTGTCGATGCGCCCGCCCGGCGAGCGCGGCAGGTCGTCGACCGGCAGCTCGTCGGAGGCGGCCAGTTCGTCGGCCATGCGCTGCACGTCTGCAGCCATCGACCACTCGCGCCAGACCACCCAGATCACGACGACCGGCAGCAGCCACAACGCGGCGCCGAGCACGATCGCGACGGGCTCGCCCGTGCCGATCAGCGCCGTCGCGCGCGACGCGACGAGCCACACGTAGATCGCGAGCAGCGCCGTGACCGCGACGGCCCCGACGATCGCCCGCGCGCGCTTGCCCGTCATCAGAGGTCGAGCAGGTGCTCGAGGCCGACTGTCAGGCCCGGGCGGCGGCCGACCTCGCGCACACCGAGCAGCACGCCCGGCATGAACGACGCGCGATCGAACGAGTCGTGCCGGATGGTGAGCTGCTCGCCGACGTTCCCGAGCAGCACCTCCTCGTGCGCGACCAACCCTCGCAGCCGCACCGCGTGCACGCGCACGCCGTCGACGTCCGCGCCACGCGCGCCGTCGAGCGACTGCGTCGTGGCGTCGGGGATGGGGCCGAGGCCCACCGCAGACCGTGCGTCCGCGATCGCGCGAGCGGTGTGCCGTGCGGTGCCCGAGGGCGCGTCCACCTTGTCGGGGTGATGCAGCTCGACCACCTCGACCGACTCGAACCAGCGCGCGGCGCGCGCCGCGAACGCCATGGTCAGCACGGCGCCGAGCGCGAAGTTCGGGGCGATCAGCACGCCGACGCCAGGCCGGTCGGCCAGGTGGTCCCGCACGCGCGCGAACGCGGCGTCGTCCCAGCCCGTGGTGCCGACGACGACGTGCACGCCCGCGTCGATCAGCGCGTGGACGTTGCCCTCGGTCACGCTCGGCACGGTGAAGTCCACCGCCACCTGGGCGCCGGCGGCGGCCACCTGCGCGAGGTCGCCGTCCGCGTCGAGAGCCGCGACGACCTCGAGGTCAGGAGCCGCGTCCACGGCCTTCACCACGGTGGAACCCATCCGCCCGGCAGCGCCGAGCACGGCCACCCGCACCAGTTCACTCACGATCCCCCACCCTAAGTCCCACACCGTCAGCGAGCGTGCACTCCAGCCGCGAGCGTGCACTCCAGCCGCGAGCGTGCACTCCAGCCGCGAGCGTGCACTCCAGCCGCGAGCGTGCACTCCAGCCGCGAGCGTGCACTCCAGCCGCGAGCGGGCGGTCCTGTTCAGTCAGGCGGCGGGGATCCAGGTGGAGAGCCGACGGGCGACGTCGTCGAGCGCGACGGGCGAGAGCCCCGTGAACCGCTCGACCTCGCGTGGCGCGTGCCCGCCAGCGGCGTACCAGCGCACGGCCGCGACGACGTCGGCGGGCGCGACGACTCCGGGTCCGACCGCCTCGCGCACGAAGCCCGCGAAGCGCACGGCCGCCAGGTAGTCCGACGGCGGCACCCCGAGGTACTCGACCGACCAACGAAAGAGGTCGCTGACAGTGACCTCCTGGAGTCGGGCCAGCTCGGCGGCCTGGATCAGCCCGCGGCGCGCCTCGACCTCGCCCAGCACGCGCGCGAGGCTCGCCCGCTCCGCGGACTCCCTCGTGCCGCGCTGCGCGCCGACCGCGTCGGCGCGCGACTCCACAGCTCTGACCAGGTGCAACGCGGCACGGACGTCGTCGCCGACCGTCAACATGTCCTTGACCTCGGCGATGACGTCGTCGTCGAGGATCGCGGCGAGCGGCGCCGTGCGGTCCACGACGAGGTCGTCGGGCAGCAACGCCGACACCGCGAGTGGGTGCAACTGCAGCCCGAGCCGCGTGCCGTGCGCGTTGCGCTGGCGCACCGCGGCCCTCGTCGTCAAGCCGCGGAGCCCGTCATGCTCGGCCGACGACGCGCCGGTCGAGGCGTCCAACAGCCGGTCGTCGACGTCGCCGACGCGCACGAGCACCAGCCCGCGGCCGTCCGGCAGCGCGACCTCGACCGTGGGCGCGGTCGGACGGACGATCCATGCGTGCTCGACGAGCAGCGGCGCCGTGACGTCGATGCGGTGGTACTCGTCGCGCTCCATAGGCCCATCATGGCGCGGCACCGGGCCCGACGACGGGTGAGAACGGCGCGGTCAGTCCCCGAACGGCCCGACGCGCACGACCGACCGTGGGCGCGACGCGAGGTCAGCGGCGAGCGCCTGGATGTCGGCCGCCGTGACGGCGCGCACACGATCGAGCGACTCGTCCAAGCTCAGCAGCTCGCCGTGCACCAGCTCGGCCTTGCCGAGGCGGCTCATGCGCGAGCCCGTGTCCTCCATGCCGAGCACGAGGCCGCCGGCGAGCTGCCCGATGGACCGCGCCAGCTCGGCGGGCGTGATCGGGCTGTCGGCCAGCCGCTCCCACTCGGCGACCATGAGCTCGACGACCTCGTCGACGCGCGCGGGCGTACAGCCCGCGTAGAGCCCGAAGACGCCGGCGTCAGTGTGGCCGGACGCGAACGAGTAGGTGGAGTACGCGAGGCCGCGCTTCTCGCGGATCTCCTGGAACAGGCGCGACGACATGCCGCCGCCCAGCACCGCGTTGAGCACCGAGAGCGTGAAGCGGCGGTCGTCGGTCGCGGTCAGCGACGTGCAGCCGATGATGACGTTGGCCTGCTCGGTCGGGCGGCCGATGGCCCGCTCGGTGCCCGCCGCCGGGATGCCCTGCTCCCCCGCCGCCAGGCCGGTCCCCGCGACCCGGCGCCCGGTGGGCGCGGCATCGTCGGTCAGGTCCCAGCCGCCGGCCCGCAACGCGGACTCGACCTGAGCGCACAAGGTGTCGTGGTCGACTCCGCCCGCGGCGGCGACCACGAGCGTCTCAGGCTTGTAGTGCCAGCGGTAGTGCTCCCACACGGAGTCACGCGGCACGCCGCGGATCGCGTCAGGGGTGCCGCCGATCGGGCGGCCGAGCGGGTGCTGGCCGAGCACCGCGGAGGCGAACTGCTCGTGCACGACGTCGCTCGGGTCGTCGTCGTTCATCGCGAGCTCTTCGAGGATCACGCCGCGCTCGGTCTCGAGCTCGTCGGCGTCCAGGCGCGCGGAGGTCACCATGTCCGCGATGACGTCGAGCGCCATCGGGACGTCGGTGTCGAGCACACGCGCGTAATAGCACGTGTGCTCCTTGCCGGTGGCGGCGTTGGCCTCGCCGCCCACGGCGTCGAACGCCTCGGCGATGTCCATCGCCGAGCGCCTTGCCGTGCCCTTGAACAGCAGGTGCTCGAGGAAGTGGGTCGAGCCGAAGTGGCCCGACTCCTCGTCGCGCGAGCCCACGCCCACCCACGCGCCCACGGTCGCGGAGCGCAGCCCGGGCATGTGCTCGGTGAGCACCCGGACCCCGCCGGGCAGGACGGATCGACGCACATGCGTGTCACCGTCCTGCCCGACGGACTGCTCGGCGCCCGGGAAGCCCGGGCGCACGAGCGGCAGGTCCAACGGCATCAGGCGTCAGCCGGCGCCGGAGCGGCGTCCTGCGACGCCGCCTCCTCCTCGACGACCGCGTGCAGCGACAGCTTGCCGCGCGGGTCGATCTCGCCGATCTCGACCTGGACCTTCTGGCCGATCGAGAGGACGTCCTCGACGTTCTCCACGCGCTTGCCGCCGACGAGCTTGCGGATCTGCGAGATGTGGAGCAGCCCGTCCTTGCCCGGAGACAGGGAGATGAACGCGCCGAAGGTCGTCGTCTTCACGACGGTCCCGACGAAGCGCTCGCCCACCTCGGGCATGTGCGGGTTGGCGATCGCGTTGACCGCCGCCCGCGCGGCCTCCGCCGACGGACCGTCGGTGGCGCCGATGTAGACCGTGCCGTCGTCCTCGATCGAGATGTCGGCGCCGGTCTCCTCCTGGATCTGGTTGATCATCTTGCCCTTCGGGCCGATGACCTCGCCGATCTTGTCGACCGG
>JAEWOA010000214.1 GCA_023461115.1 Actinomycetes bacterium | reverse complement strand
GCCGCGACCTCGGTGGCCTCCTGCATCCCGATGTGGGACAGCAGCCCGGCCAGGATCGACTGGTGGATGCGGTCGGCATCCCACTCCCGCCGGTGCTCGCCGCGCACCGGTCCACCGCTGGCGGCGGTCTGGCCCGTGGCCCGCTGGTCCTCCCGCCGACCAGCCGTGGCGCCGCCGACCAGGGCGGAGGGGCCCGTCGTCGTCAAGCCCAAGGGCTTGGTCAGGTCGCGGAGCTGGGTCACCACGTCCTGCCACTCGCGGATGCGCAGGTAGTTGAGGTGCTCCGAGCGGCACAGGCGCCGGAACGCCGAGCCGGAGAGCTCGCGGCGCTGCTCACGCAGGTACTCCCACAGGTTCAGGTAGGCCAGCAGGTCGGAGGTGGGGTCGGCGAACCGCGCGTGCAGCGCGTCGGCCTGCTCGCGGTTCTCGGCCGGGCGCTCGCGCGGGTCCTGGATGGACAGGGCCGCGGCGATCACCATCACCTCGCGCGTCACGCCGCGTCGTCCGGCCTCGACGATCATCCGCGCGAGCCGCGGGTCGATCGGCAGCTGGGCCAGCGCTCGCCCGATCGTCGTCAAGCGCGTGCCCGCGCCGCTCGCCGCCGCGCCCGCCGACTGCTCCGACGACGGGCCCGACGAGAGCGCGCCGAGCTCCGTCAGCAGCTGCACGCCGTCGCGGACGGCCCGCACATCGGGAGCGTCGACGAACGGGAAGCCCACGACGTCGTCGGGGGACTCCGCGACGCCCACCGCGATCATCTGCAGGATCACCGACGCCAGCGAGGTCCGCAGGATCTCCGGCTCGGTGAACCGCGGCCGGCTCTCGTAGTCCTCCTCGGAGTACAGGCGGATGGCCACTCCGTCAGCCACGCGCCCGCACCGCCCCGATCGTTGGTTCGCGGACGCCTGGCTGATCGGCTCGATCGGCAGCCGCTGCACCTTCGTCGCCTTCGACCACCGCGAGATGCGCGCGGTCCCCGGGTCCACGACGTACCGGATGCCCGGCACGGTCAGCGAGGTCTCCGCGACGTTCGTCGAGAGCACGACGCGCCGGCCCGGGTGCGACGAGAACACGCGGTGCTGCTCGGCCGCCGACAGGCGGGAGAACAAGGGGAGGAGCTCGACGTGCTGGGGGTGGCGCTGGTCGGTGGCGCGGGGGCCGAGCGACGCGCGCAGCGCCTCCTCCGCGTCCCGGATCTCCCGCTCGCCGGACAGGAACACGAGGATGTCGCCCGGTCCGTGCGCGCACAGCTCGTCGACGGCCTCGGTGATGCCCGTCATGAGGTCGCGCTCGCGCGCGGGCTTCGGGCTTCTCGACGAAGGGCGGCGCGCGGCGGGCTCGGCGTCGTCGTCGCCCGTGCCCAAGGCGTCCGGCGAGAGCGGCCGGTACCGGATCTCGACGGGGTACGTGCGTCCCGTGACCTCGACGACAGGGGCGGGCCGGCCGTCGGCGCCCGCGAAGTGCGCCGCGAACCGCGCCGAGTCGATCGTCGCGGACGTGATGACGACCTTGAGGTCCGGGCGCTGCGGCAGCAGCCGGGTGAGGTAGCCGAGGACGAAGTCGATGTTGAGCGAGCGCTCGTGGGCCTCGTCGATGATGAGCGTGTCGTAGGACAGCAGCAGCGGGTCGCGCTGGATCTGCGCGAGCAGGATGCCGTCCGTCATGACCTTGACGAGCGTGCCGTCGCCGGACGTGTCCGTGAACCGCACCTGGTAGCCGACCGCCTCGCCCAGCGTCGTGCCGAGCTCCTCGGCGATGCGCTCCGCCACCGACCGGGCGGCGATCCGGCGGGGCTGGGTGTGGCCGATCTGGCCGGCGCGTCCCCGGCCGAGCTCGAGGGCGATCTTGGGGAGCTGGGTGGTCTTCCCGGAGCCCGTCTCGCCCGCGACGACCACCACCTGGTGGTCGCGGATCGCGGCCGCGATCTCGTCGCGGCGCGCGCTGACCGGGAGCTGCTCGGGGTACGTGATGGGCGCGAGCCGCACCTGGGCACGGGCGGCGGACAGGCGCTCGCGGCGGGCGCGCGCGCCGTCGCCGGACGGGCGGCGCTGCGACGACGAGGGGCGGCGGGCACTCACGGGCGTCGATTCTCCCAGCCTCCGCCCCTCGGAGGCGCACCGAATACCCGCGCCGCGGGGCGGGTGCGCGATGCTGGGCCCATGAGTGAAGGAGAGCAGCGCGCGCTCGCGGCGCTGGAGGCGTCCGGCATCTCGTACACGATCACGCGGCACGGCCCGGTGTCGTCGCTCGCGGAGGCCGCGCAGGCGCGCGGGGTGCTTCCCGCGGACATCGTCAAGACGATCGTCGTGCGACGAGGCGACGACGACTACCTGTTCGTGCTGGTCCCCGGCGACCGGGAGATCAGTTGGCCCAAGCTGCGCGCGCTGCTCGAGGTGTCGCGGCTCTCGATGCCCGACGCCGCGACCGCGCGCGAGGTGACCGGGTACGAGCGCGGGACCATCACGCCGTTCGGGTCGCTGCGCGCGTGGCCGGTGATCGCGGACGCGCGCGTTCCGGGCAAGCCGGTGTCGATCGGCGCGGGCGCGCACGGCGTCGCGGCCACGGTGCCCGGCTCGGACCTGGTGTTCGCGACCGGCGCGACCGTGGCCGACGTGACCGAGGCGGCCGCGGGCTGACGGCGCTGGGCCGTCCGGCTGTCTGCCCGCGTGCCCGCGTGCCCGCCTGCCCGCCTGCCCGCGGGTCCCGCGGGGGCATGTCGGTGGCCGGAGATACGGTCCCGGCATGCGGATGTTGCACACGTCGGACTGGCACTTGGGCCGGACGCTGCACGGGGTCGACCTCCTCGGCCACCAAGCGGCGTACCTGGACCACCTGGTCGACGTGGCGCGCTCGGAGTCGGTGGACGCCGTGGTGGTCGCGGGTGACGTGTATGACCGCGCGATTCCGCCGGTCGAGGCCGTGACGTTGCTCTCGGAGACGCTCGCGCGGCTCGCCGAGCACACCACGGTGGTGCTCACGTCCGGGAACCACGACTCGGCGACCAGGCTGGGCTTCGGGTCCGAGCTCATGCGCGAGCGGGTGCGCCTGCGGACGCGCGTGGCCGGGCTGTCGTCGCCCGTGGTCGTGGGGTCGGGCGACGACGGCCTGCTGGTCTATGGCGTGCCGTACCTGGACCCGGACGCGTGCCGTGTGGAGCTGGGCGACGACGAGCCGTGCGCGCGCTCGCACGAGGCGGTGATGTCGGCGGCCATGCGCCGCGTGCGGGCCGATCTCGCCGGGCGGGCGCCGGGGGCGCGCAGCGTGGTCGCGGCGCACGCGTTCGTCGTCGGGGGGCTGGCCAGCGAGTCCGAGCGGGACATCCGGGTGGGCGGAGTCGACCAGGTGCCGGCCGCGGTGTTCGAGGGCGTGGACTACGTGGCGCTGGGGCACCTGCACGGGCCGCAGCGGGTCTCGGGCCCGGACGGGACCGTGCTGCGGTACTCCGGCTCGCCGCTCGCGTACTCGTTCTCCGAGGTCAACCACCACAAGTCGGCGGTGCTCGTGTCGTTCGACGGCCCGAAGACGACCACCGCGCTGGTCGACGCCCCGGTGCCGCGCCGGCTCGCGGACCTCACGGGGACGCTCGACGAGCTGCTCGGCGCCGCGGGGGAGCCGCATGTGGACGCGTGGGCGCGGGTGACCGTGACCGATGCGGTCCGGCCCGCCGACCTCTACGCGCGCGTGCGGTCCCGGTTCCCGCATGCGCTCGTGGTGCAGCACCGGCCCCCGGCGCGTGACGCAGGCCCGCGGCTGCAGGCGGTCACGTCCGCCGCGGACCCGTTGGCGGTGGCGGCGGACTTCGTCGCGCACGTGTCGGGGCAGGCCGCGGGCGACGACGAGCTGGCCGTGCTGCGGCGCGCGCTCGAGGACGTCGCGGCCGCGGAGCGGAGCGCCTGATGCGGCTGTCCCGCCTGACGCTGCAGGCCATCGGGCCGTTCGCCGGCGAGCACACCGTCGACTTCGACGAGCTCGGCGCGTCCGGGCTGTTCCTGCTGGAAGGGCCCACCGGCGCGGGCAAGTCGACCGTGATCGACGCGGTCGTGTTCGCGTTGTACGGCAAGGTCGCGTCCGCCGACGCGAGCGACGACCGCCTGCGTTCCGCCTTCGCGTCCGACGACACCGTGAGCTTCGTCGACCTCACGTTCGAGGTTGGGTCCGGCGTGTACCGCGTGCTGCGGACGCCCGCGTTCTCGCGCGCCAAGAAGCGCGGCGCCGGCTCCACGCGCGAGCAGGCGTCGGTGAAGCTCTGGCGTGTGTCGGCCGGCGGCGAGGAGCTGTTGTCCGCGCGGCTCGACGAGGTCGGGGCCGAGCTCCAGCGGATCGTCGGGCTGAACCGCGCCCAGTTCGTGCAGACCGTGGTGCTGCCCCAGGGCGAGTTCGCGCGGTTCCTCAAGGCGGACCCCGAGGCCCGCCGCGGGCTGCTGCAGAAGATCTTCGGCACCGAGGTGTACGAGCGCCTCCAGGCGCGCCTGGTGGAGCAGCGGCGTGAGTCCGAGCGCACGACGTCGGCGCTCCGCGCGGGCGTCGACGAGCGCGTGGCGCACCTGGTGGGGGCGGCCCGGCTCCCCGACGACGATGCCGAGGTCCTCCGCCACGCGGTCGCGCAGTCGTGGTCCGGTGGTGCGGTCGACGCGGTTGCGGCGCTGGTCGGGACGCGGGTGGCGAAGCTCGTGGCCGAGGGCGAGGCCCTCGAGGCCGGGCGGGCCGCCGCGGTGTCGGTGCTCGCCGCCGCCCGCGCCGAGCTGGAGGCGCAACGTGAGGTCGAGCGGTTGCTCGCGCTGCGGGCGCGGCTCGCCGGCGAGCAGGCCGAGCTGGAGGCGGGCGCGCCGACGCACGCGGAGGC
>JAEWOA010000213.1 GCA_023461115.1 Actinomycetes bacterium | reverse complement strand
CGCCCACCGCGAGCGGGCCGATCAGCCCGATCGACGAGCCGACGCCGTTGGCCTCGGTCACGGCCGCGGACGCCGCGGGCCCATGGTGGGCGGCGAGCCCGGGCTGGGCGGCGCTCACCGCGACGTTGCCGCCGACCGAGAGCACGGCCATCGCGGGCAGGCTCACCCACAGGCTCGGCGCGAGCAGCAGTGCGGCGGTGCCGACCGCGATCAGCGCGAACGCCAGGTACAGCGCCGGCTTGCGGCCCCGGGTGCCGACGACGAACGGCGCGAGCGCGGCCGCGAGGACCGCCCCCGCCGCCATCGCGGTTCCGTGCAGCCCGGCCTGCGCGGCGGAGATGCCGAAGTCGTCCGCGAGCAGCGGGACGCTGGGGTTGAAGCTGTAGAGGAGCCATCCCCAGACCACGAAGGGCCCGTAGAGCGTCCAGGTCAGCCGGTCGCGGCGCACATCGCGAGGATACGTGCCGTCCGACGGGGCGCGTCACGCCACGACGTGCGGTCCCTCAGGCGCGCGGCCGGCTCGAGCGCAGCAGCCCGACGACGTTCCCGAGCTCGTCGGCGTACTGCCGCGCGCGCGGGTAGCCGCCGTGCGCGGCGACCTTGAGCAGGTACGCGCCCTCGTCGACCTCGTCCGCGGGGGCGTCGATCGCCGATCCCGCGTACCCGTCGACGGGAAACCCGATGAAGTCGGTGCGCCGCCACAGGTTGCGCCAGCGCACCTGTGGGCCTTCGGGCCCGCTCCCGGGCGTGGTGAGCGACGCGACGAGCGTCGGCCACGGGCGGTCCGGGTCGCCGGGCTCGTCCGTGCCCCACGGGTCCGGCGCCCAGAGCCGCGGGCCTGCCGTGGCGCGAGTGCCCAGCGGGCCCGGGCCGAGCAGCTCGGGGAAGAACCGGCCGAAGTACGCGCGCAGCTGGGTGCCGTACGTCAGCAGTCCGACGCGATGGTCGTACGGGCCCGCTCCGTCCCACCGCCCGAACAGGGTCGCCACGGCGACCACTCCGCCCAGGCTGTGCGCGGAGAGCACCACGCGCCGGCGCTCGCGCTCGCCCGCGCCGCCCGCGACGGGCGCGCCGTCGTCGCCGAGCCAGGAGTCGATGCGCGCGCGCAGCTCGGGGACCACGCGCTCGGCGTAGCACGGCGGCGCGAACGGGTGCGCGGCGCGCGGCAGGAAGCACATGAGGTCCCACAGCAGGCCCCACGGCCGCGCGAGCGCCTGCTTGGAGCCCGCGACCACGACACTCGTGACGAGCAGCCCGAACGCGAGCACGACCGCGCGCGTCGACACCTCGACGGCCGCGTCCCACACGTCGCCGAGCGCGCCGTCGAAGTCGGTGGCCGGATCCGGCAGCGCGAGAGTCGCGACGAGGCCGCCGAAGAACAGCCATCCGAGCGCTCCGACGATCCGCTCGCCGCGCTGCGCGAGAGCCGCCTGCCGCCGTCCGCGCTGGACGACCGCCTCCACCGACGTGCTCGGCTTGGGCGGCCACGGCCCGCCGGGTTCCACGGGCAGCGTGCGGCCACTGAGCAGGCCGCGGCCGGCGACCACGAGCAGCAGGAGCACGAACAGCGCGATGCCGAGCACGCTCGCGACCGCGAACTGGCCGTATCCGGGCGGCACGAGCAACTCGGTGGGCTCGGTTGCGGGCGCGTGCACCACCACGGGATCGCGCAGCGGGTCCGCTGCGGCCACGTCGGCGAGCGCCGCCGCCACCTCGGGCGCGGGTTGCGCGTTCTCCGCCGCCGCAGGGGCGGACAGCCACGACGCCACACCGAGCACCGTGGCCGAGCTCAGCACCATCGCGACGCCCGCGGCGACGCTCAGGAGCACCGCCGGACCGCGCCCGCCCCACCCCTCGCGGCGGCGTTCGTCGCGCCTGCTCCCCGCGACGAGCACGACCACGACGAGCGCGACGGCGAGCGCGCCCGCGACACTCCCGGCGACGGCCATGGACCGTGGCCACAGCACGCCGACGGACGCGCAGGCCAGCGCGCCGACGACCAACGGCGCCCACACGCCCGCGCGCACTCGTGCGCGGGCTCCGAGCGCGGCGAGGACCAGCAGCACCATGAGCGCCACCAGGGCCCGCGGGACGGCGGCGAGCCCGAGGAACGGCGCCGCGTCGTCGGGCGCGCCCGACGGCCGCAGCGGCGCGTCCCCACTGCCCGCGACCGCGACCAGCGCCCACGACAGGAGCCCCACCGCCACGACGAACACCACGGCGTCCGCCACGCGCGAGGCCACCCGGTCCGGCGGCGTCGGCCCCGAGCCGTGCGGGAGCGGCTCTACCCGCAGCCAGGCCACCCGCCAGGCGACGACCACGAGCACGACGAGGCCCGCGCCGACCAGCACCGCCCACGGCAGGCGCCCGGGCGCGGACCAGACGCCGACGTCGAGGCACCCGTGTTCGCCGAACCCGTCCGCATGCGCGCACCCCGCCACGTCCCGGTACAGGAAGTGCCACGCGAGCAGCACCGCGAGCAGCGTGAACGCGGCCGCGAGGTGCTGCAGCGCCTGCGCCGACGACTTGCGCGCGTGGGTCCAGAACCCGGGCCTGGCGAGCATGGGCCACACGCCGCCGCCGCGCGCGTCCGCTGCCTCCGCACGCCCCGCGGCCTTCGCGGTGGACATCCGGCGCTCGTACTTCACGCGCCCGGTCGCGCCCACGAGCGCGAGGAGGACGATCGCCGCCACGGCCAGCAGCGCGTACGCCGCGGTGCGTCCGCCGGCCGACCAGCGCGCCCACGAGTCGAGCCAGCCGGGGAGCGCCGAGCACACCGCGACGTACTGCACGTCCGAGCCCGCCACGGGGAGGTCGGTGCGTGGTCCGTAGCACTGCGCGGCCATCAGCCCGAGGGCCACCGACGCCGCGGTCGCGGTCCAGAGGAGCGTGAGCGCGAGCCCGAACAGCCGGACCAGGCCACCCGCCGCCGACGAACGCCGGCCCGCGGGCTCGTCGGCGTCGCGCGCCCAGTACGCGACGTTGACGAAGCCGAACGGGGCGATCAGCACCCACAGCGCGCGGACCACACCGGCGACCACCCCCGACGCGCGGCCCAGGCCCGGGAGCGTCGAGAAGCGTGCCATCGCGCCCCATGAGTACGCCTCCCGCCGCACGCCCGCGGGGACCACGCGAGGGTCGCCAGGCGGCAGCGCGAGCGCCCCCGCGGCGGGCGTGGGCGCCCAGAAGCTGCCGAGCTCGTCGCCGTCGACCTGCTCGACCTGAGCGGGCGTGAGGTCGAGCATCTGCGCGGGCGGCGTGTTCGCCACGCCGTGCACCCGCAGTTCCAGCACGTCGGGGTTCTGCGGCTCCACGACGAACTCCTCACCTGCTCGGCCACCGCAACGAACCTAGCCACACGCGGCGGCGCCCCCCCCCCCCCGCCCGGGCCCGGGGGGGGCGGCGCCCCCCCCCCCCGGG
>JAEWOA010000212.1 GCA_023461115.1 Actinomycetes bacterium | reverse complement strand
ACAACACGTACCTGAATTGATGCGTGTGGTGGATCAGACTGACCACAGTCAATCTGAAGGTGCTTATTTTAAATAAGCTCTAAGCCTCGCTTAAAAATAACCTCCTAAATTTTAGGAGGTTATTTTTATCTGAAATTGTCAACAGACCCTATTCATTCGTTTGTAGATTTAAAATTTGTTGTGTTTTTTCAGAATAATAAAATTTCTCTAAATAATGGCGCGCACGTTGCTTTAAATAGCCTTCAGCGATCATTTTTTGAATGACTGGATTTAACAGTTGTTGTAATTGTTGTTGGACTAGCGCTTCATCAATGTTTAAGTCGTGCAATAACAAGTCAAAAGGGCGAGCCTGATTGCGGACATACCATGCATAAATGCCGTCATGTACTTGTTGTTTTAAGTAATCACTTTGACGTAAATGATCCCAGATTTCATGACCAAGATTCACGGTTTGGGGTAGGTCTTGAATCTCGATATAATTTTTTAAGGTCGAAAGTGGTAAATCTTTAATTTTATGCCATAAATTTGCCTGAAAATGATACAGCTTTTCATCATCAAAATGCTGATTAAGCACTGACTCACTCATTTGCGTCAGTTTTTGCACATTTTTTTGCAAATAATGCTGAATAGCATGATCCAAATTGGTATCTGTCACACTTTCTAAAACTGATTTACCCATTTTCATAAAGCGCGAAACACCTGGAACATTTTTGGCTATCACCGAGTTATCCAAATAGTCCTGAATTGAGTGTTGAATGAGTTGGGTGATCATAGCGGCAAAGGCAGGATTATTTACCACGGTTTTAATTAGGCGTTGGCGATGCCCACTTTTACTGGCAACGTATTGGGCAATTTTATCTATGGTCAAAACTGGGATGACATCGGAAATTTTGCTGTTGTCATTCGCAGGGTGTACCAAGGCAAAGCGGATATGCTCTGCAATTTGTTCAATTAAAAATGAGCTAGCTGGGGTATTTAAAATTTGTTGTTGAATAAGTGCGTAAATTGCTTCCGAGCGCCATAAGTCCTGTAATGTTTGTTTGCGGAACCATTGGTAAAATTGCACAAATTCCATTTGCACAGTTTCGGCTTGAGCAAATTCCTGATCCAAAAAATCTAGGTGAGCATCAATCAGTTGCTCAATCATCGAATGTTTTTGCATGATGGTTGATATAATAATTAATTTAAAGGAATCAGTTTATCAGCAAGTGGGTTTTTTAGGTTCTGTGTTTTAGACAGAAACGGCAAATAATATTGTGCTACTTGTTTTTCTGCTTCCAGTAAAGGCATGTGTCCGACATTATTCAAAATAACAGGTGTTTCCGCACGTTTTAATAATGATTGTAATTCTTTGGCCACTTCAACATTAATGATGCGATCTTGCTTGCCCCACAAAATTAGGGTGGGTGCTTCGATTGATGCCGTTAAACGGGCAAAAGAGTCTGGGGTATAAATACGGTTGAGTTTGACAATTTGCTCAATTGCTTTGCGGGTTTGCGCTGAGCGAGAAATCAACACTTCTTCTTGCGCATGTTGAATTTGTGATGACATCGCAGGCGGGTTTTGCATGACCTGTCTGGCAACATCGGCTAAATCCCCATGCTTGCTCACAATTAAATCATTTAAAGATAACGGATTTTTGGTATAAGGCGTATTGGCATGTTTATAAATGCCTGCACTGTTGAGTAAAAATAGGCTTTGCGTGTCAAAAGGGTATTGTGCTGCGTAGACTGATGCAATGGAGCCACCTAAAGAATGACCTGCAACGTGTAAGTTTTCTTCACAATCAATCGCTTCAATAAACTGACGTAATTGCGAGGTGACGTTGGGTACAGAATTGTCAAAATGTGATGGGGTTTTGGTGTCACCGCTATTGGGTAAATCTGGAATAATCACATGATAATCTGGGGTTAAAAATTGTGCCACACGGTTCCAATTGTCACGTGTGCCAGCTAAACCATGAATCAGTAAAATGGTCGGTTTGCTGCGTGAACCGCCCTCGTTATAGCTCCAGACCACATCGCCCACACGAATATTTTTAGCGGTGAGTCCAGCTTGTTTACGCTGTTGCTGAAAGTGTTGCTGTAGCAATTGTAATTCGATGCTGTTGGCACTGATTGAATTGTTGGTATTTACAGGAATGTTTTTATTTTGATTGGCACTTTGAGCGAAGCAGGACGCGCTTAGACCCAAAGTGAGCAAAGCCACTTGTAGATAGCGTGATCGTATAAACTGCAACATGAAAAGTCTTCCCCTGACGAACCCAAACAGGCTCCAATGATTAAGGCATTAGATCTTAGGTCTAATTGCGAAAGATTATTGCTTTTATTGTAGATATTTCACCTAGAAAGTCACCCCTTACTTTTTTGATGGTATGGAAACAAATGGTAGAAAATGTGATACATCTCAAGAAAAATGGAAAAAATTTATAACAAAAATCATGAAATAAAAAAGCATAAGCTAATTTTTTTGCAAGTGACATTCACCCAGTCTGGCTTTAGAATATTGCAACTTCAAAGATCGGTGGTAAATCAAGAATGCTAACAGCTCAAGAAGCTTTAGAACGTCTTAAACAAGGAAACCAACGTTTTGTTTCTGGTGATACCAGACATCCGAAGCAATTGTCGCACCAGCAGCGTGCAGAAATGGCAGAAGACCAAAATCCATTTGCGATTGTTTTAGGTTGTTCAGACTCACGTGTACCAGCAGAAATGGTATTTGACCAAGGACTGGGTGATCTTTTTGTAATTCGTGTTGCGGGCAACGTGGTTGCGCCATCACAAGTTGGTAGCGTTGAGTTCGCAGCAGAGCGCTATGAC
>JAEWOA010000211.1 GCA_023461115.1 Actinomycetes bacterium | reverse complement strand
GGCTCGGCCGGCGCCGCGGGCTCGTCGTCGGACCACCGCGCGGGGATGCCGAGCACCAGGGCGCCGCTGCGCGGAGCCGCGGGCGCGGGGACCTTGGCATGCGCGGCGCGGCGGATGCGATCCACCTCGGCCTCGGGGTCCAGGAACGCGGCCGCGGACCACACGCGCACGACGCTCCACCCGAGGTGCTCGAGCCGGTCGGCCAGGAGCCGTTCGCGCACACGCACGGACGGCTCGGCCACGTAGGCGGCGTCGTCGGTGAGGACCGCGACGAGCATCTCGCCGGGCGCCTCGGGGTGCCCGACGACCATCGGGATGCGCTGCCCGCCGGGCAGGCCGTAGTCGAGCTCGACCAGCAGCCCGTGCCGCCAGAGCCGCTCGGCCAGGTCGATGAGCAGCCGGTCGGGCTCACCGCCCGCGGGCGCCAGCGCCGTGCCGCCGGCGCCGCGCTCGGCGGCGAAAGCGAGCAGGTCACGCAGGAGCCGCGGCCCATCGCCGCGCAGCCGGTCGGGGTCCAGGTCGTCGGCCGCGAAGCACGAGACCACGCGGAGGCGGCGGCGCGTGGAGCCGAGCGCGTCCAGCAGCAGCGCGGCCCCGCCGGGCCCGGACACGGGGCCGAACGTGTGCAGCACGCGACGGTGCGGGGTGCGGCCGAGCCCGAGCGTGAGGATCACGGACTCGCGGCGCAGGCCCGCGACGCCCGACAGGTCGCTCACGACGAACGGCTCGTGCCGCGCGGGGTCGAAGAACGCGGCGAGCGCGGGGTTGGACCGCACCTCCGAGAGCAGCGCCTCGCGGACGGCCTCGGCGTGCTCGGGGGTGACCGCGACGATCGCGAGCGACTCGTCGGGCCGCGTGAGCGCATGGTCCAGCGCGAGGTCGACGACGTGCTGCACCTCCACGGGCGTCGTCGGCACGATGCTGGTGGCGCGGTCCGGCATGCCGGTGCCGTCGACGACGTCGAGGTGCACGAGCGGCCGCTGCTGCGGCAGGGGCGTCGCGGTCAGCACGCCGTCGTACCCGTGCTCGGCCAGGAACTGGGTCAGGTGCGGGTCGCGGCGCGACGCGTGCGCGTGCAGCGCGATCGTCGGGAGCGCGGCGGCGAGCTCGGCCACCGCGGTCCCGGACGCGCACCGCGCGTCGCCGACCACGACGACCTGGCGTCCGCGTGCGAGCGCGGGCACGACGACCTCGAGCGGCAGGTGTGCTGCGGCGCCGATGACGACGACGTCGACGGTGCGGGCCGCAGGCAGCACCTGCGGAACGAGCATGGGGCTGGCGACGAGCACAGGCCGCAGCCGCCGGGCGACGTCCGGGTGGCGGGCGAAGGTGTCACGCAGCGTCGTCAGGCGTTCCTCGACGAGTTCCGCGAACAGCGACTCCGACTGCTCCCGGTGCCGGCGCAGCGTGCTCGCGACCTGCGCCGCCACGGTGGCGCGCGCGACCGCGCCCAGGCTCGCGACGTGCCCGCGGTCCAGCTCCGCGTACCGCGCGGACAGTGCCCCGAGTGCGGCGCCGTCGTAGCCCGCAAGCGCGGGGTCGGCGGCCAGGATCCGCTCGATCACCGTGCTCCACCACGCCAGGTCGAGCTCGGCGGGCGCCAGGCTCGCGGGGACGCGGCGCTGCGCGAGGTCGTCGACGAGGGCGCCGAGCCCGCTGGCCCGCAGGCGCAGCACCAGGCCGGTGCGGTCGGGCAGGGTCGTCAGGGCCTCCGACGACGCGCGCAGGCGCGTGAGGCGGTCCCGCAGCGCGGGCAGGCCCAGCGCGGTCAGGCCGGCGCCGCCGGGCGTGGTGCGCAGCACCTCGTCGAGCGCGGCGAGGTCGTCGTGGACCGATCGCGCCTCGTCCTCGATGAGCTCGAGGCCGTCGGGCAGGCGCGGCCAGCCGCCGCTCGGGCAGTGGGACTGCCACACGTCGCGGCGCTCCTGCACGAGCAGCAGCTGGGCGTGCAGGTCGGTGGTGACCCGTCCGGGGCGGACCATGTCCTTGGCCTGCCGGCGCAGGCGCCGGCGCAGCCAGAACCCCATCGGGATGCCGCGCTCCTCGCGCCACTGCGCGGTCGCGGTCGCGGCGACGAGGTCTGCGGCGGTGCGCTCGAAGACGATCGGGAGGAACACGTCGAGCGACGCGCGGACGCCGTCCAGCATGCGGAGCTGCTCGAGCCACGCGTCGACCGACTGCGGCGGCAGCAGCCCGGTCTCTGACTCCACCTGCGCGCAGCGCTCGTCGAGCCGCGGGAGCGCGTCGTCGAGCAGGCGCTCGATCCGCCGCATCGCGACATCGGCCTCGGCGTGCGTGCGCAGGTCGGCGCCGTACCAGGGGGTGTCCCCCGGGCCCACCGAGAACGCCCCGAGCTCGCCCGCGCGCTGCAGGTCGCCGCCCAGGCGCGCGCGCTCGTCGTCGTCGATCCCGTGGGCGGCCACGTCGTCGAGCCGGACGCGCGTGCGCGGCACGGGCCGCTGCGACGTCAGGCGCGCGAGCTGCTGCAACGCGTCGTACGCGCTGACGTTCCAGGGCTCGCGCGGCTCGTGCAGCGCGGTGACGTAGTCGCGCAGGGCCTCGCGGTGCCCGACGAGGTCGGCGCGCAACGCCTGCAGGCCCCGCTCGTCGACGGGCTGGGCCTCGGCCGTCATGGCGCCCAGCAGCCGGCGCGCGGCCGCGGCGCGCCACCCGGCCTCGGGCGCGACGTCCAGCAGCAGGTCCGCCAAGCCGAGCGACGCGAGGCGCTCGGCCAGCGCGTCCGCCGCGCGGCGATGGCCGGGCACGAACAGCACGGTGCGGCCGGCGGCGGCCGCGGCGGCGGCGATCGCGGCGATCGTGCCCGTCTCGTCGGAGCCCGTTGGCGCGTCGACGAACAGGTGCGTGCCCGACGAGACCAGGTCGACCACCTGCTGCTGCGACGGGTCCAGGTCCCCCGCGCCCCGGTCGTAGGCGGGGTCCCGGTCCCCCGTCGGCTGGCCGAGGAACGGCCGCCCGACGATCTGCCGGTCCGCCTCGACGCCCGCGAGCGCGGCGAGCACCTCGTGGTGCTCGACCCCCGCGGCCAGGTGGTCGAGGTCGTCGACGAGCACCTGGCCCGGGTGGACGTACGCCCCGACGACGACTCGCTCGCTGAGCTGGAAGTCCTCCAGGACCGCCTCGCCCAGCGACTTCAGGCGCGCGAGCGCGCCCCGCGGGTCGAAGCCGTCCGGTGAGAAGGCGCCGCGCGCGACCGCCGTGGGGTCCAGCAGCGCGCCGCGCGAGCGCAGCGCGCGCGCGAGCACCGGGTTCACCT
>JAEWOA010000210.1 GCA_023461115.1 Actinomycetes bacterium | reverse complement strand
GTCGGGATCCGCACGACGACCGCCGCGTCCGCGCCCGGGTCGCGCACCGCGGCGGCGACGCGGGCGCCGAACTCGTCGGCGGTGGCGTCCTCGGGCACCACCTGCGCGCCCGCGACGACGAGCCCCGAGGCCGCCGCGGCCTCCGCGACGAGCGCGGCGACGGACGACGAGCTCGCGACGATCGCCACTCGCCCTCCGGTCGGCAGCGGCTGGTGCGCGAGCACCTGGACCACGTCGAGCAGTTGGTGGGTGTTGTCGACCTTGAGCACGCCCGACTGCCGCATGAGCTCGTCGAGCGCGCGCGGGGGCGCGAGGGTCGCGCGCACCGCGTGGCCCGGCGGCACCACCTGCCCGGAGCGGCCCGCGGTCACCACGACCACCGGCTTGACCTGCGCGAGCCTGCGCGCCACGCGCGAGAACTTCCGGGGATTGCCGATCGACTCCAGGTAGAGGCCCACGACGTCGGTGCCCTCGTCGTCCGCCCAGAACTGCATGAGGTCGTTTCCCGACACGTCCGCGCGGTGGCCCGCGGACACGAGCTCGGCCAGCCCCAGGCCCCGGCGGCGCACGGCGCCCAGCAACGCGACCGCCAGCGGCGCAGACTGGCAGAACAGGCCCACGCGCCCCGCGGGCGGCGGATCGGGCGCGAGCGACGCGTTGAGCACGCCGTCCTCGCGCCACGCGAACAGCCCGTACGACGACGGGCCGATCACACGCATCCCCGCGGCATGCGCGGCCGCGAGCAGCGCACGCTGGCGTTCGAGGCCGGCGGGACCCTCCTCGGCGAAACCACCCGACAGCACCACGACGCCGTGCACACCGAGGCCACCCAGCGACCGCACCGCGTCGATCGCGGCGTCGGGCGGCAGCGCGAGCACCGCGAGCGGCACGCCGTCCGGCACGTCCGAGAGCGTGGCGTGCCGGTGCGCGCCCGGTGTCGGCGTGGAGACGCCCACGACGTGCACCGCGAGCGTCGCCTCGCCCGCGGCGAGGTTGGCGGCGAGCTGCGCGGCCATCCGCTCGTGCAGAGGCCGCACGTCGCCCCCGGTATAGCCGGGCCCGACCACCAGCACCGAGCCTGCGCGCAGAATCGCGCGCATCGAGCGAGCCTCGGCCCGGTGCTCGCGGTCGGCCATGACCGCCACCGACCGGTCGGTGGGGTCGATGTCGAACGACAGCCCGACCACGCCGTCCTCGGCGCGCTGACGCACCTCGTAGCCGGCGTCCTTGAACACCGCGATCATGCGGCCGTTCTGGGGCAGGACCTCCGCGACGAAGCGGCGCACGCCCCGTTCGCGCGCCGCGGCGGCCAGGTGCTCCAACAAGACAGAGCCGACACCCCGGCCCTGATGCGCGTCGGCGACGTTGAACGCGACCTCGGCCTCGTCGGGGGTCACGCGGTCGAACCGCGCGACCCCGATGATCTGGTCGCGGCCGGCGGGGTCGGCGACCGTCGCGACGAGCGCCACCCGGTCGCTGTGGTCCACCGTGACGAGCCGCCGGAGGTCGCGCTCGGGCAGTCGTTCGAGGTGCGCGAAGAACCGCAGGTACGTGGACCGCTCGGACTGCGCGACGTGGAAGGCCTGGAGCGCGTCGGCGTCGTCGGGGCGGATCGGCCGCACGCGCGTCGTCGTGCCGTCCTGCAGGACGACGTCCGCCTCCCACGACGCGGGGTACGCGCGGGTGGCGCCCTCGTCGGGAAGTCCACCGGAGCGCTGGTCGGACGGCTGATCGGACCGCTGATCGGACACGGCGCCAGGCTATCCAGGTGCGGGCCCGCGCGCCGTGGCCCGCCCGCGGCGCACGCTCAGGGAGAATGGTCGACGGCCTCGGGCACGACGAGGCCCCGACACCGTCAGCTGCACCACCCGAGGAGCACCCCCGCATGGCGCGTCGCCCCGCGACCCCGGACCTGGCGCCCGAGGACCTCGTCGAGCGCATCGTCGACATCGACGTCGCCGCCGAGATGGAGGGCTCGTTCCTCGAGTACGCCTACTCGGTGATCTACTCGCGCGCCCTGCCGGACGCGCGCGACGGCCTCAAGCCCGTGCAGCGGCGCATCCTGTTCCAGATGTCCGACATGGGCCTGCGCCCGGACCGGCCGTACGTGAAGTCGGCGCGCGTCGTCGGCGAGGTCATGGGCAAGCTGCACCCGCACGGCGACGCCGCGATCTACGACGCGATGGTCCGCCTGGCGCAGCCGTTCTCGCTGCGACTTCCGCTCGTGGACGGGCACGGAAACTTCGGCTCGCTCGACGACGGCCCGGCCGCCCCGCGGTACACCGAGGCGCGCATGGCGCCCGCGGCGCTCGCGATGACCACGGGGCTCGACGAGAACGTCGTCGACTTCGTGCCGAACTACGACAACAAGCTGCAGCAGCCCGAGGTGCTCCCCGCGGCGATCCCGGGCCTGCTGGTCAACGGCGCCGCGGGCATCGCGGTGGGCATGGCCACCAACATGGCGCCGCACAACCTCGTCGAGGTCGTCGCGGCGGCGCGCCACCTCGTCATGCACCCCGACGCGACCCTCGACGACCTCATGCGCTTCGTGCCCGGCCCCGACCTGCCCACGGGCGGCAAGATCGTCGGGCTCGACGGCGTGCGCGACGCGTACCGCACGGGGCGTGGCGCGTTCCGCACGCGCGCGACCGCGCGCATCGAGAACGTCACGCCCAAGCGCAAGGGCATCGTCATCACCGAGCTGCCCTACCTCGTCGGCCCGGAGAAGGTGATCGAGAAGATCAAGGAGGGCGTGCAGTCCAAGAAGCTGCAGGGCATCTCCGACGCGGTCGACCTCACCGACCGCCAGCACGGGCTGCGCCTGGTCGTCGAGGTCAAGACCGGCTTCCACCCCGAGGCCGTGCTCGAGCAGCTCTACCGGTTCACGCCGCTCGAGGACTCGTTCTCGATGAACAACGTCGCGCTCGTCGAGGGCCAGCCCCGCACGCTCGGACTGCGCGAGCTGCTCGTCGTCTGGGTCGAGCACCGCCTGTCGGTGGTGCGCCGCCGCTCGGAGCACCGCCTGGCCAAGCGGCTCGAGCGCCTGCACCTGGTCGAGGGCCTGCTGGTCGCGATCCTCGACATCGACGAGGTCATCCAGGTCATCCGCTCGTCCGACGACGCCGAGGCCGCCCGCGCACGCCTGCGCGTCGTCTTCGACCTGTCCGAGCCGCAGGCCGAGTACATCCTCGAGCTGCGCCTGCGCCGCCTGACGCGGTTCTCGCGCCTGGAGCTCGAGAACGAGAAGGCCCAGCTGGAGGGCGAGATCGCCGAGCTGCGCGCGATCCTGGGCGACGACGCGCGCCTGCGCTTACTCGTGTCCGACGAGATGGCGGACGTCGCCGCGACCTACGGAACGCCGCGCCGCACGATCCTGCTCGAGTCGGCGGGCGGCTCCGCCGTCCAGGGCGGCGCGGCGGCCAAGTCGTCGGCCGCGCCGCTGGAGATCGCCGACTCGCCGTGCTGGGCCCTGTTGTCAGGCACCGGGCTGTTGGCGCGCACGGGTTCCGACGAGCCGGTCGTGCGGCCCGCTGACGCGCGCCGCGCCAAGCACGACGTGCTCGCGTCTGCCGTCTCGACGACCGCTCGCGCCGAGGTCGGCGCCGTGACGTCGCGCGGCCGGATCGTGCGTGTCCCGGTGCTCGACCTCCCCGCGCTGCCGCCGACCGATGGCCCGCCGTCCCTCTCGGGCGGAGTGCCGCTCGGCGAGGTCGTCGCGCTCGACGCGGGCGAGCGGGTCGTCGGCCTGGCCGCGCTGGCCGCGGATGCGCCCACGCTCGCTCTCGCGACCGCACAGGGCGTCGTCAAGCGCGTCGCGCAGGGCGATATCCCCGGCAACCGCGACGCATGGGAGGCCATCGGCCTCAAGGACGGCGACGAGGTGGTCGGCGTCGCGCACGTCGGCGACGACGACGAGCTCGTGTTGGTCTCGAGCGACTCGTCGCTGCTGCACTTCCCGGCATCCGCGGTCCGTCCGCAAGGACGCGCCGCCGGTGGCATGGCGGGCATCAAGCTCGCGGGCGGGCAGCGGGTCGTGGCCTTCGGCGCGGTGCGCGCCGGAACCGCGCAGGAGGCGGTCGTCGTCACGGTCTCGGGCGCATCGTCCGCGCTCCCGGGCACTCAGGCCGGCTCGGCGAAGGTGACCCCGTTCGACGCGTACCCCGGCAAGGGCCGCGCGACGGGCGGCGTGCGCTCGCACCGGTTCCTCAAGGGCGAGGACACGCTGCTCCACGCGTGGGTGGGCCCAGCCCCGGCGTGGGCGACGGGCTCGGGCGGCCAACCCGTCGACCTGCCTGAGCTCGACCCGCGCCGCGACATGTCCGGCACGGCCCTGACCACCCCGCTGCACGCCATCGGCTGACCACGGGGCGGCGACGCACGCTCAGGGCCGCGCCCACGCAGGGCTGCGATGCGGTCGGTCAGACGATCGCGTTGGGGCGTGAAGCGATGAGCGCGACCACGTTGTCGACCTTCGGGCGCTGCACGCCGACGGGCGCGGCCTCGGGTGCACGGCGGCGCGCGCGGTTGTGCCGGACGATCCCGAGGACGAGCAACGCCTGGCCCGCGCAGTAGGTCGCCATGACCCAGACGCTCTGGCCCGGCAGGGCCCAGCCGGGCACGAACGCGTCGAGCGCGATGAGCGCGTCGGAGACGAGGAACACCGCGCCGCCGATCCCCGCCACGCGCCCGAGCCCGGTCGAGAGCACCGCCATCGCCGTCAACATGCCGCCGTAGACCGCCACGGGCACGAGCAGGCTGCCCGCGTGCGGCGCGCAGAGCCCGACGAGGCCGACGAGCACCACCCCGTACCCGACGAGCGCGAGGGGGCGCCGGACCGCGACCGACGAACGCACCGAGGGCGCGAACGCCACGACGTAGGCGGTCTGCGCCAGGAGGAAGCCTCCGACCATCGCCAGGAACGCGCTGTCGTCGGGCACGAACGAGGGCAGCGTGTCCCCCACCCACGAGAAGCCGAGCGCGACGAGCGCCCACGTGACGGTGTGCCCACGCGGCCAGCGCGTCGCGGCGGCGAGCACGGCGGCCAACGCCGGCATGAGCAGCCACTGGCTGACGTCCGCGACCTCCTCGGCGCCGGCGAGCAACGCGACGAGGTGCAGGACGACCAGGGCGGCGTACGCGGTGGCCGCGCACCGGAGCGCGAGTGACGAACGCACGGCGACAACCTTCCCGCCGGGGCGTGCCCGGCAGCACGACGGCGGACCTCGTCGTCCGCCGACGGTGATCGTAGACCGCTCAGAGCTCGATCGTGTGCAGCGTCTCGGTGTGGTGTGGCGTGTACCCCAGGCGCGCGTACAGGCCGTGCGCGCCCGACGGGTTGTCGGTGTCGACGCCGAGCTCGGCGTACTCGATGCCCTCGGCCTGTAGCGCGCGCATCATGGTCGCGAGCAGCGCAGGGGCGATTCCGCGGCCACGCCACGCACGCCGCGTGCCCAGCACCTCGGTGTAGCCCGACGAGTAGCCGGCGACGGGCCAGTCCTGCTCGTACTTGCCGGACAGCAGGTAGGCGGCGACCTCGCCCGTGGCCTCGTCGAGCGCGAGGAAGCTCCATTGGGGAGCGAACATCGACCGGTTCTGCCTCCACTGGGCCGGCGTGCGGGGCTCGCTCCCCCAGTGGTCGGCGAACGCCTCGTTGTGGGCCAGCCGCGCGGCCTCGTCGTGCTCTTGGGACCAAGGCGCGATCCGGACGCCGTCGGGCGCCGTCACGGCGGGCAACGGCTCCGCCAGCGAGCGACGCATCTCGAGGTAGTAGCGGATCGGCGTGAACCCGGCGGCGGCGACGGCGGCTGCGGTCGCGGTCGCGTTGTCGTCCGTGAACACGCCGATGCGCGCGGGCAGCTCCTTGCCGGTCGCGACGATCAGCTGGCGGCCGCGGTCCTGCGACCACGCGAGCACCTGGGCGCCGATGCCCTGGCGGCGCCACGCAGGGTCGACTCCGCCGTCGAGGAAGGCGCGCACCACGCGCGTGTCTCCGGCGGGCTGCGTGATCAGCGCCCACGCCCGGATCGCGCCATCCGCGTCGCGGCCCGCGAGCGTGTCGTGCGCGACGTCGAGGGTCTCACTGTCGAAGTGCTCCTCGACCTCTTCCTCGGACGTGCGGTACGGCAGCCCGTCGGCCTCCTGGCACGCCAGGATCAACCGCGTCAGAGCAGGCGAGTCCTCACGCTTGAGGTGGCCCCACGCCAGCGCGGAGGCGGTGGGGACCCGGACGGCGGCCGGCGCGGCGACGCGCTCGGCCAACGGGGCGAGGGTGGAGGGCTCGGTCACGCCGCCACGATGCGCGACAACGGGCCGCGGCGCAACGGGATTGCCCGACACCTCGCGTCCCCCGCGGGGCCTCGGTGTCGCCGGCGGAGGTGGTCAGGCGTCGATGCGGCTGCGGTCCAGGCCCGCGGCGCCGGCGACGATGAACTCCTTGCGCGGCGCCACGTCGGTGCCCATGAGCAGCTCGAAGATCTCCTCCGCGCGCTGCGCCGCCTCGACCGTGACCCTGCGCAGCGTCCGGTGCCGCGGGTCCATCGTCGTCTCCGCCAACTGGTCCGCGTCCATCTCGCCGAGGCCCTTGTACCGCTGGATGTCGTCCTTGTACCGCTTGCCCGAGCGGTCCAGCTTCTTGAGCGTCGCGGCCAGCTCCGCCTCGGAGTACGTGTAGATGTACCGGTCCGCGTCGCCGCGCACCCCGAGCAGCTCGATCCGGTGCAGCGGCGGCACGGCGGCGAACACGCGCCCGGCCTCGACCAGCGGGCGCATGTACCGGAAGAACAACGTGAGCAGCAGGGTGCGGATGTGCGCGCCGTCGACGTCCGCGTCGGTCATCAGCACGATCTTCCCGTAGCGCGCGGCCTCGAGCTCGAACGTGCGGCCCGAGCCGGCCCCGACGACCTGGATGATCGCGGCGCACTCGGCGTTCTTCAGCATGTCCGTGATGGACGCCTTCTGGACGTTGAGGATCTTGCCGCGGATGGGCAGCAGCGCCTGGAAATCCGACGACCGCGCGAGCTTGGCGGTGCCGAGCGCGCTGTCGCCCTCGACGATGAAGAGCTCGCTGCGGCCGACGTCGTCGATGCGGCAGTCCGCGAGCTTGGCGGGCAGCGACGACGACTCGAGCGCGTTCTTGCGGCGCGAGATCTCCTTCTGCTTGCGCGCGGACAGGCGCGCGCGCATCTCGCCGACGATCTTGTCGAGCAGCAGCGCGGTCTGCGCCTTGTGCTCCCGCTTGGTGGACGTGAACAGCGCGCCCATCTCGGTCTCGACGACCCTCGCGACGATGCCGCGGACCGGCCCGGTCCCCAGCACCTCCTTGGTCTGCCCCTCGAACTGCGGCTCCGCGAGGCGCACGGTCAGGACGGCGGTCATGCCCGCGAGCATGTCGTCCTTCTCGATGCGCTCGGTCGCGGCGTCCTTCGCCGCGATCTTGAGCCGGCGCGCATTGAGCTCGACCTGCTTGCGCAGCACCTTGAGCAGACCGGCCTCGAAGCCGGCCTGGTGGGTGCCGCCCTTGGGCGTCGAGATGATGTTGACGAAGGTGCGCAGCTCGGTGTCGTAGCCCGTCCCCCACCGCAGCGCGACCTCCACGTCGCACGTGCGCTGCACCTCGGCGGGCGTGAGGTGGCCGCGCTCGTCGAGCACCGGGACGGTCTCGGTGAACGTGCCCGTCCCCGTCAGGCGCCACGTGTCGGTGACGGGCGCGTCGGGCGCCAGGAAGTCCACGAAGTCCACCGCCCCGCCGCTGTGCAGGAAGGTCTCCTCATGCGGGCCGTGCTCGCCGGGGGTCCCGGGGATCCCGCGCTCGTCCCGGAGCACGATCGTCAGGCCGGGCACCAGGAAGCTGGTCTGCCGCGCGCGCGTGACGAGCTCGTCGTAGCTGAACAGCGCCGTCTTGGGGAAGATCTGGCGGTCCGCCCAGTACCGCACGCGCGTGCCGGTCTTGGCGCGCGCGACCTTGCCCACCACCGCGAGCTCCGAGCGCGAGACGAACGGCTCGAACGGCGACTCGGGCGTCCGGCCCGCCGCGTCGTCGAACACGCCCGGCTCACCACGATGGAACGTCATCCGGTGCGTCTTGCCGTCGCGGTCCACCTCGACGTCGAGCCGCGCCGAGAGCGCGTTGACCACCGAGGCGCCCACGCCGTGCAGGCCGCCGGACGCGCCGTACGAGCCGCCCCCGAACTTCCCGCCCGCGTGGAGCTTGGTGTAGACGACCTCGACTCCGGTCAGCCCCGTCTTGGGCTCGATGTCGACCGGGATGCCACGGGCGTTGTCCTTGACCTCGACCGACGAGTCCGCGTGCAGCACGACCTCGATGCGGTCGCCGTAGCCGGCCAGCGCCTCGTCGACCGAGTTGTCGATGATCTCCCACAGACAGTGCATGAGCCCGCGGCTGTCGGTGGTGCCGATGTACATGCCAGGGCGCTTGCGGACGGCCTCCAGGCCCTCGAGCACCGAGAGGTGCCGGGCCGTGTAGCCGGACTGCGGGGAGGTCGTCGTCACGGCCCCGATGGTAGTCGGGCCCCCTGACACTCCCGGGCAACCGCGCCGTGGGCGCCCGCCCCACCTGCGCCGCCGCACGCGCGCGTGTCACGCGCGTCACGATCCGGTGACGTTTGAGTACGCGGGTAGCGAACCTGCCCGTTTCGGTGCGCTCGGCGCCAGGCAGGGATGGTTCTATGGATCCGTGACTGGGACGACGACTCAACCCCTGACCGCAGCCGACCGCTGCGACCGTTGCGGCGCGCAGGCCTACGTGCGCGTCTCGCTGCCGTCCGGAGAGCTGCTGTTCTGCGCGCACCACGCGCGCGAGCACGCGCCCAAGTTCGCGTCCGTCGCCACGCACGTGCACGACGAGACGGACCGACTGCTCGAGGAGCACGGCGCCGGCGCGCGCTGACCCCGACGACTCCCGAGGCCCGGACCATCGCGGTCCGGGCCTCGTCGTTTGTGCTCGCGCCGGCGCGCACCACGAGCCCACGCACAGCGAAGCCCGGCCCCCGGAAGGGGCCGGGCTTCGTCGGGAATGCTCAGTCCAGGTAGTCGCGCAAGACCTGTGAGCGCGACGGGTGCCGGAGCTTCGACATCGTCTTGCTCTCGATCTGACGGATGCGCTCACGCGTCACGCCGTAGACCTTGCCGATCTCGTCGAGCGTCTTGGGCTGTCCGTCCGTGAGGCCGAACCGCATCGAGACGACGCCCGCCTCACGCTCCGAGAGCGTGTCGAGCACCTGGTGCAGCTGCTCCTGCAGCAGCGTGAAGCTCACGGCGTCCGCGGGGACGACGGCCTCGGAGTCCTCGATCAGGTCGCCGAACTCGCTGTCGCCGTCCTCGCCGAGCGGAGTGTGCAGCGAGATGGGCTCGCGGCCGTACTTCTGGACCTCGACGACCTTCTCGGGCGTCATGTCCAGCTCCTTGGCCAGCTCCTCCGGGGTGGGCTCGCGGCCCAGGTCCTGGAGCATCTGGCGCTGGACGCGGGCCAGCTTGTTGATGACCTCGACCATGTGCACCGGGATGCGGATGGTGCGGGCCTGGTCGGCCATCGCGCGCGTGATCGCCTGGCGGATCCACCACGTGGCGTACGTCGAGAACTTGTAGCCCTTCGTGTAGTCGAACTTCTCGACCGCGCGGATCAGACCGAGGTTGCCCTCCTGGATCAGGTCCAGGAAGAGCATGCCGCGGCCGGTGTACCGCTTGGCGAGCGAGACGACGAGGCGGAGGTTGGCCTCGAGCAGGTGGTTCTTGGCGCGACGCCCGTCCTGCGCGATCCACTCGAGCTCGCGGCGGAGCTTCGGCTCCATCGCGACGCCCTGGCCGAGGCGCTCCTCGGCGAACAGGCCGGCCTCGATGCGCTTGGCGAGCTCGACCTCCTGCTCGGCGTTGAGGAGGGCGACCTTGCCGATCTGCTTCAGGTAGTCCTTGACCGGGTCAGCGGTGGCGCCAGCGGTGACGACCTGCTGTGCGGGCGCGTCGTCGTCGTCGGCGTCCGAGTACACGAAGCCCGAGTCCTCGGTCTCGTCCTCGGCCTTCGCCGCAGCCGCGGGCTTCTCGGTGTCGTCGTCGCCCTCGTCGCCGTCGGTGGCGTCCACCACCTCCGCGGCGGCGATCTCCTCGACCGCCTCGAGCTCGACCTCCTCGAGCTCGACCTCCTCGGTCGTCTCGATCGCGTCCTCGGCCGTCTCGGGCGCCGCCTTCGACGCGGGCTTGGCGGCGGCCTTGCGAGCGGGGGCCTTCGCCTTCGCGGGCGCCTCGCCGTCGGCCTTGGCCGCGGTCGCGGGCTTGGCGGCCGCCTTGGCCGCGGTCCGCGTGCTGGAGGTCGCGGCGGCGGTGGCCTTGGCTGCCGAGCGCTTGGCCGCGGGCTTCGCCGGGGCGTCGGCGTCGACCGAGGCCTTCGCGGTGGCCCGCGAGCGGGTGCTCGTCGCCGCGGCGACGCGCGACGACGCCTCAGGCTCACGCACGCCGATGCCAGCCGTCGCGAGGCCGCGCATCACGGCCATCAGGCGCTTGGGCTCCTGCACGTCTGCGGCCTCGCAGGCGGCGCGGAGCTCGTCGGCTCCGACGACGCCATGGGTACGCCCGCGGACCACGAGATCTTGGAGGGCGGGGTGCTCGAACTCACGCGGAAGTGCGGGATGCGGGGTCTGGGACGACACGAACGACCTTTCGGCAGCACGACACCCGGATTCAAGTGCCGGGAGGTAGACGCATATTGTACTCAGCGCCACCGGGGTCTCGCCCCGGCGCGCGCAGCGCCAACGCCAGTCAAACGGGCGAATGCGCGGGAATGTTCCTCGTCCCCGCCACACGTCCGGATGAGTCCGCGCGCCCGCACGCCCGGTCCGACTAGGGCGCGGCGGGCTTCACAGTGAGCACCGGACACGGCGCGTCGAACAGCACACGCTGCGCGTTCACCCCGAGGATCAGCTTGCCGACGGGGCTCCTGCGGCGCAGCCCGATGACGACGAGCTGGGCGCCCACGTCCTCCGCGGTGGCGATGAGGTCGTCGGCGACGTCCCCGCCATCCAGCAGGCGGATCTCGTGGTCCACGCCACGCGCCGACAGCTCGGCGTCGACGCGCTCCAGCTCGGCCTCGGCCCGCGCGCGGCTCTCCGCGGGCTCGTCGACGCGCGCGCTGACGACGACCACGACACGCAGCGCACGCTGGGCGGCCTCCTCGACGGCCGCGTCGAGCGCTGCCCGCCCCTCCGGCGTGGCCAAGTACCCGACCACGATGCCCATGGGCTCTCCCCTCGTCTGCGCGGCGGGTGTGCGGCCGCTGTGCCGCGACCCGTGCCGCGAGACGGACGCTACCGCGCCCACCGCGTGCGCTCCACCCGCCATCCGCGCAGGTCACCCGCGACCGCCGGGATCAGCGCCGACGTGCTCGCGCCTGGTCCAGCCCGGCCCCGTGCCCGCCTCGAGCATGCGGGCCAGCAACACGGCAAGCCGGTACTCCTCGTCGTGCGCGAGCGCGCGCTCGAGCAGCATGCGCGCGCGCGAGCCCTCGCCGCGCCACCACGCGAGCCACGCCAGCAGCGTCAAGGCGGGTGCGCCGCCCTCGCGGCGGCCCTGCGCGACGACGAGCTCGAGCACGCGCTCGGCGACCTGCGCGTCCGGTGTCGGCAGCGTGGCCTCCTCCGCGGAGATGACCCGGCGCAGCGCGGCCCCGATGCGGGCGTCCACGTCGGGGTCCGTGGTCGCCCCGTAGACCGACGCCTCGGCGAGGCCGTCACCGGTGAGGCACGCGACCAGCACCGCGTCCCGCACCCGGCGGTCGTCGAGCGCGGCCTCCAGCCTGCCCCACGGCACGCGCGTGCCGTCCGGGAAGCCGTGCGCCGCGGCCGCCAGCCCCGCCCGGAAGGCGGCCAGCCCGCGCTCCCGCCAGGCCCCCAGCGCGGCGGTCCCCTCGGCTGCGGCTTCACGCCCGGCGCGTTCCCACCGGCGCCGCGCCCGCGCGACCGTTCGGCGCCGCTCCGGGCCCACCGCCGGGAACCGCACAAGGTCGTCGCGGGACGCCGCGACGGTGTGCCCCTCGAGCACCATGCGCGCGGACACCTGCGTCGACGCGAGTCCTGCGAGCGGGCGGCCGCCGGGTGGGCAGCACGGGCCGTCGCACGCGAGGTTCAGGAACCCGGTGCGCGTCACCGCCCACTCCTCGCAATCGCCGAAGGCGGCCACCGCCGCCTCGCGGTAGTGCGCGATCGCGCGGGCCACCCGGGGGTCGCGCCCACGCGGGTCGTCGTCGGTGTACACGGCGAGCAGCGTGCGCACCGCGCGGTCGCGTCCGAGCAGGGCGATCATCCCGCGCGCGACCTGTGGCCCCTCGACCGGGTCCGCGAGGTCCGCGAGGTCCACCCGGACGACGAGGCCCACTCGGCCGCGCGGCGCCCGAAGGCTGACGGCAGCGGCACTGTCGCTCGGCTGGAAGCCGAGCCGGAAGGGGATCAGTGCGAGCACCTCACGCGGCTCGCCCGCTCGAATCGTCTGCATGCGCCACAGCACACCGGCTCGAGCGCCGGCCGTGGGGCGCCGGGCGCGGCCTGTGTACGGCGCGGGGGCTGTGGTCGGCTCGGCACTAGAGTGACGCGGTGCCCACGACGCCGCGCTCGACGAGCTGCCAGGACGCTCCGCGCGTGGGCAGGACCCGCGCGGTCAGGTCCCGCGTGGTCGCCGGCGCCGCGGTCACGGCGCTCGCGGCCTCGTCGATCGCCGGCTGTGCGGCGAGCCACCCGGCGACGCTCGACGCACCGTCTGCCCAGGCACTGGTCTCCGCCGAGCCGACACCGTCCGAGCCGGGCTTCGACATCCCCGACAGCGAGAACTCGTTGGTCGGCGGGCTCGTCGACGGCTTCCCGCGCGACCTGCTGCCGGTCCCGGCAGGCGCGCAGGTCCTGGTCTCGAGCGTCGTGCCCGACGACGACGGCTGGGCCGACGTGAGCCTCAACCTCCGCACCGACGAGGACGCGGACGACGTGATGTCCGCGCTCCGCTCCGCGTTGACGCAGGCGGGCTTCACCGAGAAGCCCGCGTCCGACCTGCCCGAGGCGGTCGCGGCGCAGTCGACGTTCGCCGGGCCGGACCAGCAGTTCGTGAGCGTCGCGGTGCTCGACCAGGGCGACGTGCGAGTGGTGACCGTGGGCGGGCGCGTCCGCGTCGCCTAGGCTCGTCGAGTGAGCAGCCAGCGCGCCGACGCCGCCCTTGTCGACATCGAGGACGTCCGGGCGGGGGTCGACGAGCTGCTCGCGGCGCACGTCACGCAACTGCGCACGCTGTTGGCCGCCGTCAGCGCCGACGCCGACGCACTGGGCGACGCCGTGGAGAGCATGCTCTCGGGCGGCAAGCGGCTGCGAGCCGCGTTCTGCTACTGGTCGTGGCGTTCGCACGGTGGCCGGCCGGGCACGCCCGAGGCCGACGCCGTGCTGCGGGTCGGCGCGGCGCTCGAGCTCTTCCAGGCGGCCGCGCTGTTCCACGACGACGTCATGGACGACTCCGACACGCGCCGCGGGCTGCCCGCCGCGCACCGAGTGTTCGCGCGCCGCCACGCCGAGCACGGACTGCGCGGCAGCGCGCAGCGTTTCGGCGACTCCGCCGCGATCCTGCTCGGCGACCTGACCCTCGTCGCGAGCGAGCAGGAGTTCGCGACCGCGCTGGCCACGATGCCCACGCCGCGCGCGGCGCGGGCGCGTGCGGTGTTCGACCTGATGCGCTCCGAGGTGACGATCGGGCAGTACCTCGACGTCCTCGCGCAGGCCATGCCATGGGGCGACGACCCCTCATCCGACGAGGTCCGCGCGCGCGAGGTGATCCGCGCGAAGTCGGCGCGCTACTCCGTCGAGCACCCGATCGTGCTCGGGGCGGCGCTCGCGGACGCCGGCGAGGACGAGCTCGCGGCATGCCGCCGGATCGGCCTGCCGCTCGGCGAGGCGTACCAGCTCCGCGACGACCTGCTCGGCGTGTTCGGCGACCCGCGCACCACCGGCAAGCCTGCGGGCGACGACCTCCGGGAGGGCAAGCGCACCGTGCTGGTCGCGCGTGCGCTGGCGCGTGCGGTGGAGCAGGACGACGACGAGACCGCGTCGTTGCTGCGGACCCGGCTGGGCGACCGGGGGTTGTCTGCGGCCGACGCCGCCGCCGTCGCGGACGCGATCGCGCGCACGGGCGCGGTCGACGAGGTCGAGCGCCTGATCGAGGACCTCGCGGGCGAGGCGTTCACGCTCGCGGAGGCGCGCCACTGGCCCGCTCCGGCGGGCGACGTGCTGACGAGCCTCGCGCACGCCGCGGTGGACCGCCGCGCCTGACTCTGCTCGCGCTCAGCCGGGCGCCGCGCTCACGCCCGCTCGTCGTCGCGGCTGCGGCCCAGCGTCGAGAGCAGGTCCTCGTGGAGCTGGATCCACACCAGGTGGCACGAGTCTCGGTCCGGCGCGTCGACCCAGTCCCCCTCGCCCGCCTCGACGCGCCGGAGCGCCTCCAGGTACCGGACCGTGTGCACGCCGAGGCGCGGCAGCGCTCGCGCGGCCGGCTCGCCCAAGCTCATGAGCCGCCGCCCCACGCCGGCGAGATCGTCGAGCACGCGCTCGTCCCACGCCCAGTCGTCGTGGTCGTTGCGCGCGAGCGCGTCCCACGCGGTCGGCCGCAGCTGCCAGCGCGAGCAGGCGTCGGTCAGGCGCGCGTTGAGCGGCGTGAAGTCCCGGTGCCACTGCTCGACGACCTCCCGCGCGTCACGCGCGTCGAGCTCGGCCGCGAGACGGCGCGTGTCCTCCTGGCGCCCGGCCTCGGTCAACGACCACGCGGACGACCCTGAGAACGCGTGCAGGCGGACGTACCCACGCGACTCGTCGTCCAGGAGCTGCTCGCCCACGGCCGCGGCGTCGATCCCGTACCGGCCGGCGATCCGGGCGGCGTCGCCGGATCCGAGCACGCGCGCCCCGTGGAGCGCGAGCAGCTCCACGCCGGAGTCGATCGGCACGCGCTAGAGCTCGGCCTGCGCGCGGCGCCGCACCTCGGTCTTGTGGCCGGCGCGCAGCGCGTCGATCGGGGTGCCGGGGAGCGACTCCTCGTCGGTGAAGAGCCAGGCGATCGCGGCGTCGTCGGCGAAGCCCGCGTCGGCGAGCACGGTGAGCGTGCCCGCGAGCGACTGCAGCGCGATCCAGTCCGCGTCGGCGTCCTGCGGCGCCGCGACGAGGAACTTGGCGGGAATGCTGAGCACGCGTGGGTCGCCGCGTCGGACGCCGACGAGCTTGCGTTCCTGCACCAGCCGGCGGACCTTCCCGGCGTCGATCCCCAGCCGCTCGGCGACGTCGGGCACGGTCAGCCACTCGTCGACCAGGCGATCGAGGGCGTCAGAAGTCACTGTCACCGCTCAAGCGTACGGGCGAGTGGCCGCGCTCCGGCGAATGGGTGTGATTGCGGCACTGGGCTTTCGCGCGCCGACGAGGTCCGCTACGTTCACGTTCTGTCACAACTGTCACATCAGTCACTCTGTTTCACTCCAGCCACACGAGGTGAGCCATGACCGCGACCACGCAACGAGGCAGCGGGGCCAAGCGCCTGGCGACAGGCGCCGGCGCCACCCTCGCGCTCGCCGCCGTCACCGTCACGACGACCGGCGCGCCCGCGGAGGCCGACGACGACTACACCGTCCGTCCCGGTGACACCGTGACCCACATCGCGCAGCGCACCGGCGTCAGCGTCGCGTCGATCACGCGCGCGAACGCGCTCGCGAACCCGTCGAAGATCTACGCCGGGCAACTGCTGCGCATCCCGAGCCAGACGCCGTCGCGCTCGGCCGTCCGCACGGCCGCGCCCGCCGCAGCCGTCTACACCGTGCGCGCAGGCGACACCGTCAGCCACATCGCCAAGCGGACCGGCAGCACGATCCAGGCGATCGTCGCGGCGAACGACCTCAACGCGCGCGCGACGATCCTGGTGGGCCAGCGCCTCCAGATCCCCGGCGCCAGCTCCGCGCCCGCCGCCACGACTGCCACCGCCACTCCCGCCGCGACGACCGCGGCCGCAGCGACGACCTACACCGTGCGGGCTGGTGACACGGTGTCCGCCATCGCAGCCCAGTACGGCACCACCGTCTCCGCGATCGTGCAGGCCAACGGGCTCGGCAAGAACGCGATGATCCGCATCGGGCAGCGCCTCGCCGTCCCGGGCGCCACGGCGCCGGCGGCGACGACGGCCCGCCTCGTCGGGGACACGTTCGCAGGCCGGACGTACGCGTCGAGCGTCGTCGACGCCGCGAACCAGAACAAGGCGGCGCTGCTGCAGGCCGGCGTCCCGTCCAAGGCGACGATGCAGGCGACGATCGCGGCGACCGCCCGCAAGCACGGCGTGGACCCGCGGCTGGCGCAGGCGATCGCGTTCCAGGAGTCCGGCTTCAACCACACCGCGGTCTCCCCCGCCAACGCGATCGGCGTCATGCAGGTGATCCCGTCGTCGGGCGAGTGGGCCTCCGACCTCGTCGGCCACCGGCTCGACCTGCTCGACCCGCAGGACAACGTGACCGCGGGCGTCGTCATCCTCAAGGCTCTGGTCCGCTCGGCGCCCGATCTGCCGACGGCGATCGCCGGCTACTACCAGGGCGCCGCGTCGGTGCGCCGCAACGGCATGTTCAACGACACCCGCCGCTACGTCGCGAACGTGCAGACCCTCATGGGCCGCTTCTAAGCGCGCCCAGGCGATGCGCGCCGTGAGACCGCAGATGCACGGTTCGTCCGGCCCTCGAACGTAGACTCCTGCGCGTGGGAGCGACGATCACCGATCCGCTCGTCGGCCGACTGGTCGACGGGCGGTACGAAGTTGCCTCCAGGATCGCCCGTGGCGGCATGGCGACGGTGTACCTCGCCGTGGACCGCCGGCTCGACCGCGAGGTCGCGCTCAAGGTCATGCACCCGCACCTCGCGGACGGCGCCTCGGGCACGGAGTTCATCGCCCGGTTCCGACGGGAGGCGCGCGCCGCCGCCCGGCTGACCCATCCCGGGCTGGTCGGCGTGTACGACCAGGGCGTCGACGGCGAGACCACCTACCTCACGATGGAGTACGTCGACGGCGTCAACCTCCGCCGCCACCTGAGCGACTCTGGCGCCCTGACGATCGGCGAGGCGCTCGCCACCAGCGAGGCGGTGCTCGACGCGCTGGCCGCCGCCCACCGCGCGGGCTTCGTGCACCGGGACATCAAGCCCGAGAACGTGCTCCTCGCCTCGGACGGGCGCATCAAGCTCGCCGACTTCGGTCTCGCCCGCGCCGTCACCGAGGCCACCGCGACCACCACCGGCAATGTCATGGGGACGGTCGCGTACCTCGCGCCCGAACTCGTCGTGCGGGGCGCGAGCGACGCGCGGACCGACGTCTACGCATGCGGCGTGCTGCTGTACGAGATGGTGACGGGCGCGCAGCCGTTCGTCGGCGAGACGGCCGTCCAGGTCGCGTTCCAGCACGTCAACAGCGATATCCCGGCGCCGTCCGACAGCGTCCCGTGGCTCCCCATCGAGCTCGACGACCTCACG
>JAEWOA010000209.1 GCA_023461115.1 Actinomycetes bacterium | reverse complement strand
GCGCTGCGCGACGCGGGCTTCCTCGACGCCGCCGAAGCCGCCGTGCAGTCCGGCGCGGTCCGGGTGCGCCGCACGTGGCACGCGCCGCTCATCGCGGCCGCCGGCGCGCTCGTCGCGCTGACCGCGCTCGCCGCGGCGGTCGGCTGAGGGGATGCGCACGGCGGTGGTCCCGGCCGGAGCCGGGACCACCCGCAGCGTGGTCGTCGTCATCCGCCGATGCCGACGCCGGCGTTCTGGCCGTCGACCATCGGCGGCAGGTTCGTGTTGCGCCCGCCGCCTGCGGCCTCGTCCTTCGCCATCGCCTTCGCCATCTTGCGCTCCGACGGGATCCGCTTCTGGCGGGGGTCGAACGCGTCGCGCAGGCCGTCGCCGATGAAGTTGATGGTCAGCGCGATGATGATGATGAAGAAGCCCGGCCACCAGAACAGCCACGGCCGCGTCGCGAACGCCTGCTGGTAGTTCTGGATGAGCTGGCCCAGCGAGATGTTCGGCGGCAGGATGCCGAAGCCCAGGTAGGACAGCGCCGTCTCCAGCAGGATCGCCGAGCTCATGAGCAGCGTCGTGCTCACGATGATCGTGCCGACCGCGTTGGGCAGGATGTGCTTGAAGATGATCCGGCGGCTGCTGGCGCCCGCGACGCGCGCGGCGTCGACGAACTCCCGCTCACGCAGGGCCAGGAACTCGCCGCGCACCAGGCGCGCGAGGCTGGTCCACAGGATCACGCCGAGCGTGACCGCGAAGATCGCGGGGCCCTTGTTTCCGGCCGTCTTGCCGAGCACCGCGCCGATCACGATCGTCGGGACCGTGATGAACAGGTCCGTGGTCCGCATCAGGAACGTGTCGGTCCTGCCGCGGTAGAACCCCGCGAGCGCGCCGACGAGCACGCCGACCACGCACGACGCGATGCCGATGATGAACATGACCATCAGCGACGTCTGCGTGCCCTGCATGACGCGCCCGAACACGTCGTGCCCGAGCTCGTCCTGGCCGAACGGGTGCTCGCCGATCGCGAAGCCGCTGCCGCCGAGCCAGGTGGGCAGGCCCATCGTCGGCTCGCCGCCGTTGAGGATGTCCAGGGGCTCGTTGCCGGAGTACTTCCACCAGCCCGGGACCGGGCCGAAGCCCACCGACGTGTACGCCAGCAGGATCGTGAGGATCAGCACCGCGAGGCCGACCATCGCGCCCTTGTGCCGGAAGAACCGGCGGCGGACGATCTGGCCCTGGGACAGGCCCACGACCTCCTTGAGCTCGATCGCGTTCTCGTTCGCGGTCACATCCGCCTCGGCGGGGAGCTGCGGGTTCGGTGAGGTGCTCATGCGTCCAACCGGATTCTCGGGTCGATCACGGCGTAGATGAGGTCCGCGACGATGTTGGCGATGATGGCGAGCGACGCCGTGATCAGCAGGTACGCCATCACCGGGTCCTGCTCGGCGTCACCGAGCGACTTGACGAACAGCTGGCCCATGCCGGGCCGCGCGAACACGGCCTCGGTGATGACGGCGCCGCCGATGAGCGTGATGACGTCGATCGGCACGATCGTGGCGAGCGGGATCAGCGTGTTGCGGAAGCCGTGGCGGACCACGACCACCCGCTCCGGCAGGCCCTTGGCGCGCGCGGTGCGGATGTAGTCCTGGTTCATCACCTCGAGCATGCTCGAGCGCGAGTAGCGGGTGTAGGCCGCGAACGCGATGAGCACGAGCGTGATGGTCGGCAGGATCAGGTGCGTGAACGCGTCGAGCGTCTGCACCCAGAAGTTGCCGCCGAGGCCGGGCGTCTTGTCGCCGAACGTCGGGATGGGGCGGCCGCCGAGCGCACGCGAGTACGCGGGCCACACCTGCAGGACCTTGTCGATCACGATGAGCAGGCCCATCACGAACGCCACCGCGGCGCCCGTGCGCGCCGAGATGCCCCAGTCCGGACCGCCGTAGAGGCGCCCGATGAGCCAGCCCACGGCCACGGTCACGATGGCCAGGACGAACAGCACCCAGCCCGCGCCCTGGCCCGACGGGCCGAACACGTCGAGCTTGAACACCGGCTGCATGACGAAGTAGGCGACGAGGCCGATGCCGACCACCGTGAGCGCGGACCACAGCGCCCGGCGGTTGTGCAGGCCGGCGAAGATCGCCGCGATCGCGAACGCCGTGCCGCCACCGGCGATCAGCAGCAGGATCGGCCCGATCTCCGGCGTGCTCCACCAGTCCGAGATCTGGAGGTACAGGAACATCAGGAACGTCGCGGCTGTCGCGATGCCGAACACCTGAAGTCGCCGCGCGACGGCGCCGCCGATCGCGAGCATCCACAGCACACCGGCGAGGAGGGCGAACGCGATCATCACCGGGTACGCGATCACCGGATCGGCGAGGAAGTCGTTGAACCCGATCGCGCCCCACTGCTTGAGCAGCACCGCGACCCAGAACGAGGGCAGCGAGTACAGCAGGAACGAGACGAAGATGATCAGGTAGTCGAAGGTCGCGTACTGGCGCAACGCCGACACGATGCCGACCGTGATGCCGAGGACCAGCGACAGCAGCGTCGCGACGGTCACCAGCTGCAGCGTCGAGACGATCGCGTGGGACACCAGCGAACTGACCTGCTCCCCGCTGCGCCAGGCGATGCCGAGGTCGCCCTGGAGCACGTCGCCGAGCCAGTGGAAGAACCGGACCACCACGTTGGTGTCCAGCTCCAGCTGGGCGGTTCGCGCCTCCATGAGCTGCGCCTTGTTGGGCGCTGTGCTCTCACGCAGGTCAGCGAGGGGGTCGATCGCAATGTCGACAAGGATGTACATCAAGAACAGGGCCACAAACAATGTGGCCAGGCCGGCCAATAGCCGGCGGGTGAGGAATCTCAGCACGGGTGGGCTACCTCTGGGCTCGTGCACCGCGGTCGAGGGGGAATCGTAGCCCCCCGTGAGACGCAGTCCGGGTCAAGCCGAACCAGACACACGCTCAGGGCGTCGGGATGGTGCTCCCCGACGCCCTGAGCAACAGTCTAGGACCGGCGGACTCCTGCCCCCGACCTTGTGGGCCGGGGGCAGGAGTCACGTGGATCACTTCGAGGCTGCGTCACCCGTCGACCACGCCCAGAAGCCGTAGAAGATCGTCGGAGCGATCGTGAGCTTCGAGACGTTGCCGATCTTGGCGGGGTTCCAGGACGTGACGCCCGGGAACTGGAAGATCGTGACGCCGAACGCGTCCTTCACGAGCTCGGTCTCGACCTCGGCAAGGATGTCGCCCTGCTTCGCCGCGTCCGTCTCGACCTGGAGGCGGTCGAACGCTGCGTCGACCGTCTTGTTCGAGTAGCCGTAGAAGTTGTTCGTGGCGCCGGTGCGGTAGTTCGCGTCCGACTCCGTCACGGCCGTCGAGGTCGACTGCCACCCGAAGAGCGCCGCGTCGTAGAACGACGTCGCGTTCGAGAGGTCCGTGCCCCAGTCCGTCTGGACCGTGTAAGGCACGACGTCGAAGCCGGCCTCCTTCGCCGAGACGTTGATGAGCTGGTGCTCGTTCACACGACGCGGGTTGTTGGGGTCGAAGAGCAGGCGGACCGTGATCGGCGTGGCGACGCCGGCCTCGGCCAGGAGCTGCTTCGCGCCCGCGATGTCGACCTGGTCGAACGCCTTCTGGCCGTTGGCCTCGACGATGCCGTCGTAGTTCGGCGAGCCGGGGACCGTGGTGAAGGAGTTGCGGATCTCGGCCGTCGGGTCGAGCGGCTTGATCAGCTTGTCGACGATCTCCTGGCGCGGGATCGTCTTGAGGAACGCCTCGCGGACCTTGCGGGCCTTCTCGGCGTCGCCGCCGTAGGTCTTCGGGTCGAACGGACCGCCGTTGGTGAACTGCAGGTCGACGTGCTCGTACGTGCCCTCAGGGCCCGTGATCGTCTCGAGCGTGCTGATGCCCTGGAGCGCCTTGAGGACGTCGGCCGTGGCCTGCGGGCTGATGAGGTCGACCTCACCGTTCTGCAGCGCCTGGACCTGGCCCATCGCGTCACCGTTGTAGCGGACCGTCACGGTCTTGAAGACGGCCTTGTGGTCGCCCTTGTAGTCCGGGTTGGCCGTCAGGGTGATGAACTGGTCCTTCTCGAACTCAGTGATGGTGTACGCACCGCTGGTCACGAGCAGGTTCTTGTCGGCCTCGGCCGGCAGCTGCGTGAAGTTGAAGTCGTTGCTCCAGACCTGCGAGATCTTCTGCACCGACGCGGTGTCGTTGTCCTGGATCGCCTTGACGAGCGCGTCCGCCGCCTCGTTGCCGTCGGCGATGCCGAGCGCGCGCTGCGCGACGACGTGCGCCGGCAGGTTGACGCCGATCGCCGTCTCCCAGTCCGCGAACGGCTTGGAGTAGGTCAGCGTGATCGACTTGCCGTCGATCTCCGGCGTGTCCTTGATCAGCGCGACGGCCGGGCTGGCGGCGTCGAAGTACACGCCGGCGTCCAGCGCGTCCTGGTTGGTGACGTTGCCCTCGTCGTCGTACTCGGCCTCGACGTTGGTGAACTTGCCGCTCTGGGCAGCCCACTCGAGCAGCAGGTCGGCGGGGCCCGCGGGCACGCCGTCCGACCACTGCGCGCTGTCGGCGAAGGTGTACTTGACCTTCAGCGGGTCGTCGGAGACCTTCTCGTACGACCCGAAGGACTTGTCCTGAACGAGGTTCAGGTCCTGGTCGTAGAAGTTGAAGCCCGCGTTCAGCATGTACAGGATGACGTTGTTCGCGGTCGCGTTACCCGTCATGCTCGTGCCGTTGGCCGAGTAGAACGGCTGGTTCCACGCGATCTTGACCGACGCGTCGGTCGTGATGCCGGCGTCGTCGTCGTTGTCGTCGTCGCCGCTGCCACTCGAGCACGCGGCGAGCGACAGCGCGCTGACCGCGGCGACCGCTGCGAAGGCGGCCTTACGTGTGATCCTCAATGTTCCTCCTGGATGAAGGTGGCGGGGCCCCGCTGGGCCGTGCCGGGTCACAGGATTGCGCGACCCGGCCGACACCGCGAGGGCTCCGCCGGCGTTGACGATCAGGCTAGCCGCGCCCGAACGGACAATTCGGACTACTCCCTAGCGCAATGGCGATCGTTACGTGATTGATACTGGCTAGTACGTCCACATAGTGAGACGGGTAGGTGTCCAGCTGCACGTCAGCGGGCTGGTGAGCGCCATCTCATGCGTATCTACTGTCAAATCAGGAGCAGCAGTCCGCGGGTTCTGCTATGTGCCCACGGCGCGGCGCGAAACGTCGCCGCAACATCCGTGTTTACTTACTGACGAGTCAGTAAGTGGCGTAGCCTGGGCCCCGCCTACTCGTCATCGTCGCCGCGAAGGGACACCCGTGACTGTCGCACCGCCCGAGCACCCCCTGTACCTCGACCAGGAAGCCCCTGTGGTTGAGCGTGTCGCGGACCTCGTCACCCGTATGACGCTCCCCGAGAAGGTCGGGCAGATGCTGCAGCTCGACGCGCGCGAAGGCGTGCGCGGGCTCATCGAGGGCATGCACGTCGGCTCGATCCTGCACACCTCCCCCGCCGCCGTGCTCGAGGCGCACACCGTCACGGACGAGACGCGGCTGCGCATCCCGCTGCTCATCGCCGAGGACTGCATCCACGGCCACTCGTTCTTCGTCGGCTCCACGATCTTCCCGACGCAGCTCGGCATGGCCGCCACCTGGGACCCCGCGCTCCTCGAGCGAGGCGCGCGCGCCACCGCAGTCGAGGTCGCCGCGACCGGTGTCCACTGGACCTTCTCTCCCGTGCTCTGCATCGCGCGCGACCTGCGCTGGGGCCGCGTCGACGAGACCTTCGGCGAGGATCCCTTCCTCATCGGCGAGCTCGCGTCCGCCATGGTCCGCGGCTACCAAGGCGACGGCCTGACCGACCCGACCGCGATCCTCGCGACCGCCAAGCACTTCGCCGGCTACTCCGAGACGCAGGGCGGCCGCGACGCGTCCGAGGCCGACATCTCGCGCCGCAAGCTGCGGTCGTGGTTCCTGCCGCCGTTCGAGCGCGTCGCGCGCGAAGGCTGCGCGACGTTCATGCTCGGGTACCAGTCCATGGACGGCGTGCCCGTCACGGTCAACGACTGGCTGCTGTCCGAGGTGCTGCGCGGCGAGTGGGGCTACACCGGCACGCTCATCACCGACTGGGACAACGTCGGGCGCATGGTGTGGGAGCAGCACATCCAGCCCGACTACGTGCACGCGGCCGCCGCCGCCGTCAAGGCCGGCAACGACGTCGTCATGACGACCCCCGGGTTCTTCGCCGGCGCGCTGGAGGCCGTCGAGCGCGGCATTCTCGACGAGCGCCTCATCGACGCGGCCGTCGCGCGCATCCTCGCGCTCAAGTTCCAGCTCGGCCTGTTCGAGAACCCCCGCCGCCCGGACCCCGCGCGCATCGCGGCGCTCGTCGGGGCCGACGAGCACGAGGCGATCAACCTCGAGGTCACGCGCCGATCGCTCGTGCTGCTGCGCAACGAGGGCGTCCTGCCGCTGCCCGCGGACGAGCCGGGCAAGCGCGTCCTCGTCGTGGGCCCGAACGCCGACGACGAGCACACCCAGCTCGGCGACTGGGCCGGCGCCTCGGGCCAGGCCGACTGGCTGCCCGACGGGCATCCCCGCCACATGATCGAGACCGTGCTCGACGGGCTGCGCGCGCGCGTGCCCTCGTCGTGGACCGTGGACCACGAGCGTGGCGCCGAGATCCTCACGCTCGAGGCCGACCCCGAGGGCGCGTTCTTCCCCGACGGCCAGCCACGCCCGCAGGTCGTCGTGCCGTGCGAGCCCGACGCCGCGCTCATCGACGCCGCGGTCGCCGCCGCGCGGGCGGCGGACTACGTCGTGGCCGTCGTGGGCGACCGCATCGAGCTCGTCGGCGAGGGCAAGTCCACCGCGACGCTCGAGCTCATCGGCGGGCAGGTCGCGCTGCTCGACGCGCTCGCCGCGACCGGCACGCCGCTCGTCGTCGTCGTGATCGCCTCCAAGCCGCTCGTGCTGCCGCCGTCCGCGCTGTCCGCCGCGGCGATCGTGTGGGCCGCGAACCCGGGCATGCGCGGCGGGCAGGCGATCGCCGAGCTGCTGCTGGGCGAGATCGAGCCGACCGGGCGGCTGCCCATCTCGTTCGCGCGCCACGCGGGCCAGCAGCCGACCTACTACAACCAGATCCGCGGCCAGCACGGCACGCGGTACGCCGACCTCACGCAGACGCCCGCGTTCCCGTTCGGGTTCGGTCTGTCCTACACGACCGTGGAGTACACGGGGCTCACGATCGCGTCGCCCACGCTCGGCGCCGACGACACGCTGCGCGCGCACGTCACGCTCTCGAACACCGGCACGCGGCCCGCGCTGGAGACCGTGCAGGTCTACATCTGCGACCTGGTCACGTCCGTGACCTGGGCGGACGCCGAGCTCAAGGCGTACCGGCAGGTGACCGTGCCGCCCGGGGAGTCGGTCGTCGTCGAGCTCGAGCTCCCCGTCGCGGACTGCTCGATCGTCGACGCCGCGGGCAACCGCGTGGTGGAGCCGGGCGCGTTCGAGCTGCGGGTGGGCCCGTCGTCGTCGCTGGACTCGCAGCTGGTGGCCCCCTTCACGGTGGTGGCGTAGCCGAGCCGGGCGGAGATGCGGTCCGTCTCAGGTCCGCTTCTCCACCCGGCGACCCGCCCGGCACCGCTAGCGTGGCGCGCGTGAGCGTGTGGGAGGCCGCGGGGCGGCGCATCTGGATGGTCGACGACGAGCGTGCGGTCATCGCCGCGCCCCAGGACGCGCTCGACCTCGTCGGGGACGCGTGGGGCCACGAGGCCGAGGTCGTCGCCGTGCCCGTGGCGCTGCTGTCCCCCGAGTTCTTCCGCCTCTCGTCGGGCCTCGCGGGCGAGGTGACGCAGAAGCTCGTCAACTACCACCTCGTCCTGGCGGTCGTCGGGGACGTGTCGTCGTACGTGGCCGCGAGCGACGCGTTGGGCGACTACGTGCGCGAGTCCAACCGCGGGCGGCACGTGTGGTTCGTGCCCGACGAGGCCGCGCTGCGGGCCCGGCTGGGCGGCTGAGCGCTCAACCGCGCTCCTGCCACGTGCACAGGCACACACGGTTGCCCTCCGGGTCCGCGAGCACCCAGAACGCCGGCGCCTGCTCGTCGTCGGACAGCGTGCCGCCCGCCGCGAGCGCGGCGTCGATGCGGCGCTGCACCTGGCTGGGGTCCACCCAGATGTCGAAGTGCCAGCGTTGGCGCGGCTCATCGCTGCCCGAACGCTGGAACCACAGCGCCGGGAGCGCGCCCGCGGGGTCCTGGATCTCGTCGTCCATGCCGGGGCGGTCCTGGTAGTCCAGGAGCGCGCGCCAGAAGGGCTTGACGCCCCCGTGCGCCGGGGTGTCGAGCGCGAGGTCCAGCACCGCGGAGTGCGTGGGATCCAGCGCGAGGCCCGCGTCGGCCGCCAGGCGGCTGATCTCGCGCGCGAGGTCCACGTCCCGCTCGGTGACGCCGTCGGCGTCGTGGCTGCGCAGCGCGACGTCCACGTGCGGGTAGCGCAGGTCCACGTCCGGGTGGTGGTTCCGGGCCTCGGCGACCGCCCCGATCTTCTCGACGAGCGCGAGGCCCGCCGCGAAGTCCCCCGTGGCGACGCGCGTGCGCAGGCTCCAACCCAGATTCGCCCAGCCCTCGAGGCCGGCGTCGGCGATCTGCTGTCCGGTGAGCTTGGTCATGCCGCCCATGCTCGCCCGCCGTCGCGGCTCGCGCGAGGCAAGGACCGCCGCCCGCGCAGGATCGATCAGTTTCCGAGAAGCCGTCGTGGCGCGGGCGTTCATAGCATCGGTGCCAACGACAACGCAGGAGGACCACGATGGCCACGACGAAGAGCACGACCGCCGCGAAGGGCGCGGACACGCAGAACTTCACCGCCGAGGAGCGCGAGGCGATGAAGGACCGGGCCAACGAGGCGCGCGCCGCGCGCAAGCGCACCGGCGACGAGGACCCCGAGCCCGAGGTGCTGGCCAAGATCGCGACGTTCAACGACGAGGACCGCGCGCTGGCCGAGAAGGTGCATGCGATCGTCAAGGCCTCCGCCCCCGACTTCGCGCCCCGGCTCTGGTACGGCATGCCGGCCTACGGCCGAGGCGGCAAGGCGACCGTGTTCTTCAAGCCCGCGGGCAAGTTCAAGCAGCGCTACTGCGAGCTGGGCTTCAACGGCGACGCCGCGCTCGACGACGGCGGCATGTGGCCCACGGTCTACGCGCTCACCACGCCGACGGCCGCCGACGAGCAGCGGATCGCGGAGCTGGTGAAGCGGGCGGCTGGCTGAGCCGTACCGGCCGTGCGCCGACGGCTCGCGGTGACGCGTCGTGCCGCGCGTCAGCGCTCGTCGAGCCACCGCATGACACCGCGCGCGGCCGCGACGCCCGTGCTGAACGAGGCTTGGAGCAGGTAGCCGCCCGTGGGCGCCTCCCAGTCGAGCATCTCGCCGGCGACGAACGTGCCGGGCAGGCGCCGGAGCATGAGCGACTCGTCGACCTCGTCCCACGCGATGCCGCCCGCGGTCGAGATCGCCTTCTCGATCGGCATCGTGCCGTCGACCGTGACGGGGACGGCCTTGACGAGGCGCGCGAGGGCCGCGGGGTCGTCGGGGAGCGCGCCGGGCTCGCGCAGGAGCGACGCCGCCGCGGGGTCGAGCCCGAGCGCGCGGCGCAGCCAGCTCGCGGTCGAGTCCTTGGGGCGGCGGTTCGCGAGCCGGTCGGTGAGTTGGGCCTGGGTGAGGTCGGGGCGGAGGTCGATCTCGACGACGCAGGGGTCTTCGTCGTCGAACGCGCGGCGGATGGCCGCGCCGATCGCGTAGACCGGGCCGCCCTCCAGGCCGGATCGCGTCACCATGGCGTCGCCGCGCGCGGTCACGTCCTGGCCGCGGACCGTGAGGCTGACGTTCTTGAGCGGCGCGCCCTCGAAGCGGCCGACGAACACCTCGCTCCACGCGACACGGACGCCCACGTTGGCGGGCCGCAGCGGGGCCACGGCCACGCCGCGCGCGGCGAACTCGTCGATCCAGCCGCCGTCCGAGCCGAGCCGCGGCCACGACGCACCGCCGAGCGCGAAGACGACCGCGTCGGGTGTCACCTCGGTCTCTTGGCCGTCCGCGCCCTCGAACCGGAGGCCGCGCTCGTCGGACCAGCCCGTCCAGCGCCGCCGCCGCTCGATCCGCACGCCGAGCTCGTCCAGGCGCGCGAGCCACGCGCGGACCAGCGGCGTCGCGCGGAACGAGCGGGGGAAGACGCGGCCGCTCGTGCCCGCGAAGGTCTCCTCCCCCAGTCCCGCGCACCAGTCGCGCAGATCCTGCGGCGAGAACGCGTCGAGCATGGGCTCCAGGCGCTCGGCGGAGGCGCCGTACCTCGTCAGGAAGCGCTCGCGCGGCTCGGTGTGCGTGAGGTTGAGGCCACCGTGCCCGGCCAGCAGGAACTTGCGCGCGGGTGAGGGCATGCGGTCGTAGACGGTGACGGCCGCATGCTGCCGCGCCAGCTCCTCGGCGGCGATCAGCCCAGCCGGGCCGCCGCCGACGACGGCCACCGTCGGTCGATCCGCGCGGGGCTCGGGCGGCTGGCTGGTCACGTCACCGATGCTCGCACGACCTGTCCGCTGCTCGACTCTCGGTGAGCGTCCGGTCGCCTACACGTTGAAGCGGAACTCCACCACGTCGCCGTCGGACATCACGTAGTCCTTGCCCTCGATGCGGGCCTTGCCGGCCGAGCGCGCGGCCGCGACGGAGCCGGCCTCGACGAGGTCGTGGAACGAGATGACCTCGGCCTTGATGAAGCCCTTCTGGAAGTCCGTGTGGATCACGCCCGCGGCCTGCGGGGCGGTCCAGCCCTGGTGGATGGTCCAGGCGCGGGCCTCCTTGGGGCCGGCCGTGAGGTAGGTCTGCAGGCCGAGCGTGTGGAAGCCCACGCGCGCGAGCTGGTCCAGGCCCGCCTCCTCCTGGCCGTTGGCCTCGAGCATCTCCTTGGCCTCGTCGGGCTCGAGCTCGACGAGCTCGGACTCGAACTTGGCGTCGAGGAAGATCGCGTCGGCGGGGGCGACGAGCGCGCGCAGCTCGTCCTGCATCGCGGCGTCGGCCAGGCCCTCGTCGTCGGTGTTGAAGACGTAGATGAACGGCTTGGCCGTCATGAGCTGGAGCGCGGCGACGTGCTCGTCGTCGTGCAGGCCCGCGGCGAACAGCGTGCGGCCTTCCTCCAGGACCTTGAGCGCGCGCTGCGCCGCGTCGAGGACCGCGGCGTCGGTCTTCTTGGCGCGGACCTCCTTCTCGAGGCGCGGGATCGCCTTCTCGAGCGTCTGGAGGTCGGCCAGGATCAGCTCGGTGTTGACGATCTCGATGTCGTCGCGCGGGCTCACGGCGCCAGCGACGTGCACGACGTCCGGGTCGGCGAACGCGCGGGTCACCTGGCAGATCGCGTCGGCCTCGCGGATGTTCGCGAGGAACTTGTTGCCCAGGCCCTCGCCCTCGCTCGCGCCCTTGACGATGCCGGCGATGTCCACGAACGAGACAGTCGCGGGCAGGATGCGCTCGGAGCCGAACACGTCCGCGAGGACGCGCAGCCGGTCGTCGGGCAGCGGGACCACACCCACGTTGGGCTCGATCGTCGCGAACGGGTAGTTCGCCGCGAGCACCTGGGCGCGGGTCAGCGCGTTGAAGAGGGTGGACTTGCCGACGTTGGGCAGGCCGACGATGCCGATGGTGAGTGCCACGGGCGCAAAGTCTACGGGGACGGCCTGGGACCCCCTCGCCGTGCGCTACGTGAACGACATCATGCGCTGCTGCAGCAGCGGGCCCCGCTGGTCCAGGATCCGGCCGCCCACGCGCACGCCGACGGTCAACGCGACCGCGCCGAGCGCCGGGCCGACCACCGCGGCCGCGATCCCCGCGGCCGGCAGATCGCCCCCGACCGCGAGCGCCGCGAGCACCAGCTCCGGCAGCGCGGCGGCGAACACCAGCGACCAGCCGGCCAGCTGCGAGACGATGCCCGCAGCCGACGTCCCCTGCTTCGTCGCGAACGGGTTGTCGCCCGCGCGCTGCACCGGGTACACGACGAGCGCGGACGCGATGCTCGACCCGCCCCACGCCGTCAGGAGCACGCCCACCGACGCGCCGAGGAGCGCCGGAAGGTGGTGGACACCGTCCGCGACGACTGCCGTCACCACCGTCACCACCACCACGATCGGCGCCGCGATCAGCGCCGAGCCCAGCACACGCCCCAGGCGGTCGGTCGAGCCGCGGATGGGCGCCGACAGGTGCGTCCAGAACGCCGTGCCGTCGTACGACACGTCGGCCGACAGGCCCCAGCCAAGGAGGAACGCGACCAGCGGGCCCGAGGCGAGCAGCAGATCGCCATCGCGCGCCACCAGCCACAGCACCACCGGCATGAACGGGGCGATGATGATCGACTGCCCGTACCGCGGGTCCCTCGTCCAGTAGGTCAGGCAGCGCGCCCAGATCGCGCCGAGCGGCGTCGCGGGCAGCCGGCCGAACCAGCCGAGCCCGCGCGGGCGGCTCGTCGGGCCATCGCCGCCCGCCGGCCGGACGAACGAACGCGAGATCGCACGGTCCCACACCCACACCATCAGAGCGAGGGCCGCGCCGCCGATCGCCAAACGCGCCAGCACCACGGCCCACTGGCCCTGCGCCGCGGCGGCCGGCGCCGAGAACGGGGCGCCCCACGGAGTCCAGGCCAACGCTCGGCTCGCGCGTTCGACGAGGTCGGGGCCGAGCTCGACCTCCGTCGTCCCGCCGCCGAGCAGGCTCACAACGGGCCCGATCGCGACGAGCACGAGCACGACAGCGACCGCCGCGACCTCGCGTGCGCGTCGCCCGCTCAGCAGCGGCCCCGCCGACTCCGCCACCGCGCGCCCGCCGACGACCGCGAGCGCGACACCGAGGACGGAGCCCACGAGCGCGACGAACAACGCGGCGGGAGTCCGCCACCACGCCACCACCAGCGACACCGCCGCGACCACCGTGAGCACGCCCGGCACCCCGACGAGCGCCGCGACCCCGAGCCCGGCCAGCAACTGGCGGCGCGGGATGCCGAACACCGCGAACCTCGCCGAGTCGAGCGTCGAGTCCACGCCGAACGCCACGAGCGGCACCATCCACCACCCGAACACCAGGAGCGCGCCCACCAGCGTGGTGACCGCCCCCCGAAGCGCGGCGTCCTCGAAAGAGACCGCGACCATCCCGATCGCGAGCAGCCCGACGATCAGGACGCCGTACAGCGATCCCAGGACCAGCGCGACCACCTGCCAGGCGCTGCGCTTGAGCCCGTTCGCGACGAGCGCGAGCTTCAGTCGGACGAGGAGCGCAACCACGCGAGCCCTTCCCGGTTGACGCGCCCGCCGACCAGGTCGACGAACCGGTCCTCGAGGCTGGCGTCGCCACGCACCTCGTCGACCGTGCCGGCCGCAAGCACGCGGCCCTCGGCGATCACCGCGACGTGCGTGCACATGCGCTCGACCAGGTCCATGACGTGCGACGAGACGACGACTGTCCCGCCGTCACGCACGTAACCGTGCAGGATGTCCCGGATGTTCGCGGCCGAGACCGGGTCGACGGCCTCGAACGGCTCGTCGAGCACCAGCACGCGCGGCGCGTGCACCAGCGCGCACGCGAGCGCGATCTTCTTCGTCATGCCCGCGGAGTAGTCGACGACGAGCGTGCGCGCCGCGTCCGCCAGGTCCATCGCGGCCAGCAGGTCCGCGGCCCTCGTCGCGACCGTCTCGCGGTCCAGCCCGCGCAGCTGGCCGCAGTACGTGATGTGCTGCAGGCCCGTGAGCCGGTCGAACAGCCGCACGCCGTCGGGGAGCACGCCGAGCAGCGCCTTCACCCCGATCGGATCGGCCCACAGGTCGCGGCCGTGCACCAGCACCTGGCCGGCGTCGGGCTGGAGCAGGCCGGTGGCCATCGAGAGCGTGGTCGTCTTGCCCGCGCCGTTGGGGCCGACGAGGCCGTAGAACGAGCCGGCGGGCACGCGCAGGTCGATGCCCGCGACCGCGACCTTGGCCCCGAAGCGCCGCCACAACCCGCGCGCCTCGATCGCCGCGGGCGCGGTATCTGCGCTGGCCAGCGCGCTCGTCGGCCTGTCCGTTGGCGCGGGCTCGGGAGCCTCGGCGGGCGGCTGGATCTCGGGCACGGCGTCAGCATAGGTGTGAGGCCCGACACGGTGGGTGGGCGGGCTCGCCGGGCCCCCGCCGGCGCGCGTGTCAGTGGTCGCTGCCAGGGTGTGGCGCATGACAGGTGGGACGGTGGCGGCCCTGGTGGCCGCGGCGATGCTGGTGGGGCTGGTCGTCGGGTGGGCGTGGACGTCCCGACGAGGCGAGTCGCGCGTACGGCGGGCCGAGGTCGCGGCGGCGCGCGCGGCCGCGCAGCTCGAGGCCGAGCGCGCCGCCACTGCCGAGCGGCTGGCAGCCGCGCAGGCCGACAACGTGCGCCTGACCGAGCAGTTCCGCAGCGTCGCGGCGGAGGCGTTGTCGACCAGCAGCGAGCAGTTCCTCGCGCTCGCGTCCCAGCGGTTCGCGGCCGACCGGCAGGCGCAGGTGGGCGAGCTCGCGCAACGGGAGCAGGCAGTCCGGGCCCTGGTCGAGCCGCTCACGCGCACGCTCGACGACGTCCGCGCGCAGCTCTCGGTCGCCGAACGCGCCCGCGCCGAGGGCCAGGCCGCGCTGCGCGAGCAGATCACGGGCATGCGCCTCGCGGCCGACCAGGTCCGGGGCGAGACCGCCCAGCTCGTCACCGCGCTGCGCGCGTCGCAGGTGCGAGGCCGGTGGGGCGAGCTGCAGCTGCGGCGCGTGGTCGAGGCCGCGGGCATGCTCGCGCACGTCGACTTCGTCGAGCAGGACCAGGCGCGCACCGACGACGGCCTGCTCCGCCCCGACATGGTGGTGCGGCTCGCGGGCGGCAAGCAGGTGGTCGTGGACGCGAAGGTCGCGTTCCTCGGGTACCTCGAGGCGACGCAGGCCGCCGACGAACGCGAGCGCGCCGAGCGGATGGCGGCGCACGCGCGGCACGTGCGCGCGCACGTGGACTCGCTCGCCGGCAAGCGGTACTGGGAGCAGTTCGCGCCCGCGCCGGAGTTCGTCGTGATGTTCGTGCCCGCCGAGTCGTTCCTGCACGCCGCGCTCGAGCTCGACCCCGCGCTGTGGGAGTACGCGGCCGAGCGCAACGTCGTCATCACGACGCCGACCACCCTGCTCGCGCTGCTGCGCACCGTGGCGTACGCATGGCGGCAGGAGGCGCTGGCTGCCAACGCGCAGGCCGTGCTGGACCTGGGCAAGCAACTCCACGGACGGCTCGCGACGATGGGGTCGCACCTGGCCAAGCTCGGCTCGGCGTTGTCGAGGGCGGCCCAGTCCTACAACCAGACCGTGTCGTCGCTGGAGACGCGGGTCCTGGTGAGCGCTCGTCGATTCGCGGACCTGCACGTGGTCGACGACGACCTCCCCACGCCTCCACCACTGGATCCGCAGCTCTCCGCCGTGAGCGCGCCCGAGCTGGTGGCGTCGATCGACGAGCAGATCGTCGCGATCGACGGCTTCGACGGCCGGGCCGCACGCGACGCCGAGGCCCTGGGCCGTGAGACGACCGCACGCCAGCGCCCCGGGGACTCCGCCTCGAGCGCGTAGGACTACGCCGGGGTGACGTCCAGCGAGCGGCGGCCCTCGCGGCGCGGGCGGCTCGCGGGGGTGCCGGCGGCCTTGAGGTCGGCGCGCAACTCGCGGGGCAGCGAGAACATGAGGTCCTCGGTCGCGGTGCGGACCTCCTCCACCTCACCGAAGCCGTGCTCCGCCAGCAGCCGGAGCACGTCCTGGACCAGGATCTCCGGGACCGAGGCGCCCGAGGTCACGCCGACCGTCCGCGCGCCCTCCAGCCACGCCGGGTCGATCTCCGACGCCTTGTCGATGCGGTACGACGACGCGGCGCCCGCCTCCAGGGCGACCTCCACCAGGCGCACCGAGTTCGACGAGTTGGCCGAGCCGACCGTGATGACCACGTCGCAGTCCGGAGCGATCTTCTTGACCGCGACCTGCCGGTTCTGGGTGGCGTAGCAGATGTCGTCGCTCGGCGGGTCCTGCAGCGCGGGGAACCGCTCACGCAGGCGGCGGACCGTCTCCATCGTCTCGTCGACCGAGAGCGTGGTCTGCGAGATCCAGACGATGCGCTCGGGATCGCGCACCACGACGTCGTCGACCGCGTCCGGCGAGTTGACCACCTGGATGCGCTCGGGCGCCTCGCCCTGCGTCCCCTCGACCTCCTCGTGCCCGTCGTGGCCGATCAGCAGGATGTCGAAGTCGTCGGCCGCGAACCGCACGGCCTCCTTGTGGACCTTGGTCACCAAGGGGCAGGTCGCATCGATCGTCTGGAGGCTGCGCTCCGCCGCGGCGGCGTGGACCGCCGGGGAGACGCCGTGCGCCGAGAACACGACGCGGGCGCCCTCGGGCACCTCGTCGGTCTCGTGCACGAAGATCGCGCCGCGCGCGGCCAGCGACTCCACGACGAACTTGTTGTGCACGATCTCCTTGCGGACGTACACCGGGGCGCCGTAGTGCTCGAGGGCCTTCTCGACCGCGACGACCGCCCGGTCGACTCCGGCGCAGTACCCGCGGGGCGCGGCCAGCAGCACACGCTTGCGCGTCGGGTCTCCAAGGGTCACGCCGGCCAGTCTAGTTCGCCGCCCCGCCCACCCTGCCCCCGCCCGCGAACGCCACAACACCGCGCCGAGCGCAGCGGAGCAACACCCGGGCGAGCGGCAGACGTGGGCGCTCGCGTGGCGGCGGTGAGGCAAGGTGGGGGCGTGACGACGAACGACCGGCTGCCGCTGCCCCTGCTGGCGCGCGAGACGACGCCCGAACGGCCCTGGCCGGTGCGACACCTGTCGACCAAGATCGCGGACTACATCTCGAAGATGACGGACGTGTGGGTCGAGGGCCAGGTGCTCAACTACAAGCGCTGGAACAACACGTTCTTCCTCACGCTGCGGGACACCGACGCCGACATGTCGCTCTCGGTGACCGTCCCGGCCCACGCGGTCCGGCACCTCGGCGACCAGGTCGCCGATGGCGCGCACCTCGTCGTGCACGCGCGGCCACAGTGGCAGTTCAAGAAGGGCGCGCTGTCACTGGCGGCGGACCAGGTGCGGCTCGTCGGGCTCGGCGAGCTGCTGGCGCGCATCGAGCACCTCAAGGGTGTGCTCGCGGCCGAGGGGCTGTTCGACGAGCGCCGCAAGAAGCCGCTGCCGTTCCTGCCGGGCGTCGTGGGCCTCGTCTGCGCCCAGCAGGGCGACGCCGAGCATGACGTGGTCTCCAACGCGCGCAACCGCTGGCCGGGTGTGCAGTTCGAGATCCGGCGCGTGACCGTGCAGGGGGCGCGGGCCGTGCCGGAGGTGAGCGCGGCGATCGCGGAGCTGGACAAGGACCCGCGAGTCGAGGTCATCGTCGTCGCGCGCGGCGGCGGCTCGTTCGAGGACCTGCTGCCGTTCAGCAACGAGACCCTCGTGCGCGCCGCGGCCGCGTGCCGCACCCCGCTGGTCAGCGCGATCGGCCACCACCTGGACTCACCGCTGCTGGACCTCGTCGCGGACCTGCGCGCGTCGACGCCCACGGACGCCGCGAAACGAGTCGTCCCCGACGTCGCCGACGAGCACGCTCGCATCACGCAGGCGCGGCTGCGCGCGCGGGCGGCGTTGGCGCAGCGGCTCACGCGCGAGCAGCAGGCGCTGGACCACTGGCGGTCACGGCCCGTGCTCGTGCGTCCGGAGCTGCTGGTGGACGGGCATGAGCAGCGGGTCCATGCGCTGCTCGGCTCGTCGCGTCGCGCCCTGCACCACCTGCTCGAGCACGACGCCGCCGAGGTGCGAGGGCTCGCGGCGCAGGTGCGCGCTCTCTCGCCGGCGGCCACACTCGACCGGGGGTACGCGGTGGTGCAGCGGGACGACGGGCTCGTCGTCCGCGCGCCCGACGAGGTTGCGGCGGGCGACGCCCTGCGCGTGCGCCTGGCCCGCGGCGAGCTCGCCGCTCAAGTCGCGACGCCGTAGCGCGGCGCTGGAGTGCACGCTCACCGCTGGAGTGCACGCTCGCGGATGGAGTGCACGCTCGCGGATGGAGTGCACGCTCGTGAGCGGGGGGCTGGTTGGATGGGGGCGTGGCGAAGCGTGAGGCTGGCGGGCCGGCTATGACTGGCGACGACGTGAATGCGGATGTGGCCGCGCTGTCCTACGAGGCGGCGCGCGACGAGTTGGCGCAGGTCGTGGCGCGGCTCGAGAGCGGAGCGGCCACGTTGGAGGAGTCGCTCGCGCTGTGGGAGCGCGGCGAGGCGCTCGCGGCGCGGTGCCAGCAGTGGCTCGACGGCGCGCGGGATCGACTCGCCGCCGCTCGCGCGACGGGCAGCCCGGGCGACGACGGCGCCGGCAACGACGACATCGACGGCGCTGGCGGTGGCGGCCGTGCTGGCGGCGGCGGCCGTGCTGGCGGCGACGAGGATGGGGACGGGCGGGCATGAGCGGGACATCCAGCACCGGGGGCCGCGCGCTGGTCATCGGGGAGGCGTTGATCGACGTCGTCGAGCGGCCCGACGGCAGCCGGGACCTGCACCCCGGCGGCAGCCCCGCGAACGTCGCTCTCGGGCTCGGGCGGCTGGGGCGGGACGTCGACCTGATGACGTGGCTCGGGTACGACTCCGAGGGCGACATCGTGCGCAAGCACCTCGTCGAGTCCGGCGTGCGGGTCCTGGAAGGCAACCGATCAGCGACGACGACGCCGATCGCGACCGCGCACCTCGACGACCACGGCGTCGCGACGTACGAGTTCGACCTGGAGTGGGACCTCGCCGACGAGTGGCCCGAGCTCGACGAGCAGGCGCCGGTCGTGGTGCACACGGGGTCGATCGCGACCGTGATCGAGCCCGGCGCCGCGCGGGTCGCCCGCGAGGTCGCCCGGCGCCAGGCCGCCTCGACCATCACCTACGACCCCAACCTGCGGCCCGCGCTGATGGGCAGCCCGGCGCACGCGCTCGGCTACGTCGAGGCGCTCGTGCGGCTCGCGGACGTCGTGAAGGTCTCCGACGAGGACCTGGCCTGGCTGCATCCGGGTGTGGCGCCGGCGGAGATCGCCGAGGAGTGGAGCCGGAGCGGGCCCGCGCTCGTCGTCGTGACGCACGGTGGCGAGGGCGCGTTCGCGAGCACGTCGGCGGGCGCGCGGATCCACGTCGCTGCGCCTGCGGTCGCCGTCGCGGACACAGTCGGGGCGGGCGACTCGTTCATGGGCGGCCTCATCGACGGGCTGTGGTCGGCCGGGCTGTTGGGCGGCCGTCGTCGCGAAGCCCTCTACGACGTCGACACCGCGACGGTCGAGCATGTGCTGAACCGGTGCGCGCAGATCGCCGCGATCACGGTGTCCCGCCCGGGCGCGAACCCGCCGCGCTCGAGCGAGCTGCCCTGACCCGCGGGGCTAGGCACAGGGTTAGGCGCGGGCCTGGGCACGTTCCAGCGACGCTTTGCGGTCCGCCTCGTTCTGCGCGTCGATCTGACGTGCGACGTCCTCGTCGAGCGTGAGGTTCTCGCCGGACTCGGGGTCGAAGACGAGCATCTTGGCCGGGTCGAACCACAGCGACGCGATGTCGCCGTCCCGCACGCGGGACTCGCTGTGGAGCGCGACGACCATCTGCGTGCGCATGCCCTCACCGTCGAGGTCGCGGTCGAGCTCCTCGAGCTTGCCCGCGACGTCGCTGTGCGTCTCGAACGGGATGTAGGCGTACAGGTCGGAGCCGAGCCACTCCGTGACGTCGACCTCGGCGTCGAACGAGACGCCCGACGACTTCTTCGACGACTCGACGATCGACGCGTCCTCGAAGTGCTCCGGCCTGATCCCGACGATCACGAGCGACCGTGAGCCGAGCCGCGCGCGCAGGCTGTCCGTGAGCGGCACGTCCACGAACGGCAGCTTCAGCGAGCCGCCCTCGACGATCCCGGGCAGGAAGTTCATGGGCGGCGAGCCGATGAACCCCGCGACGAACAGGTTGACCGGCTGCTCGTAGAGCCCGCGCGGGGACGCGACCTGCTGCAGCTCGCCCTTGCGGAGCACGGCCACGCGGTCGCCCAACGTCATCGCCTCGGTCTGGTCGTGCGTGACGTAGACGGTGGTGGTGCCGAGCCGGCGCTGCATGCGCGCGATCTCGGTGCGCATCTGCCCGCGGAGCTTGGCGTCCAGGTTGGACAGGGGCTCGTCGAACAGGAACGCCCGCGCCTCGCGGACGATCGCGCGGCCCATCGCGACGCGCTGGCGCTGACCGCCGGACAGGTTGGCGGGCTTGCGCTGCAGGTGGTCCTGCAGCTCCAGAGTCTTGGCGGCGAACTCGACCTTCTCGGTGATCTCGGCGTCGGTGTACTTGCCCTTGGCCAGCCGCAGCGGGAACGCGATGTTCTCGAAGACCGTGAGGTGCGGGTAGAGCGCGTAGTTCTGGAACACCATGGCCAGACGACGGTCGCGCGGGGCCTTGTCGTTGACGACGTCGCCGCCGATCCGCAGCTCGCCCGACGTGATGTCCTCGAGCCCGACGATCATGCGCAGCAGCGTCGACTTCCCGCAGCCGGACGGCCCGACGAGGATCACGAACTCGCCGTCCGCGATGTCGAGGCTCACGCCCTTGACGGCGAGGAAGCCGTCGCCGTACCGCTTGACGATGTCCTTGAGGGTGATGGCGGCCATGAGATCTCCTCGTCAGCCCTTGACGGCGCCCTGGGTCAGGCCGGACACGATCTGGCGTTGGAACAACAGGACGAGCACGACGACCGGGACGGTCACGACGACCGCCGCGGCCGAGATGGCGCCGGTGGGCTCCTCGAACTGCGAGGCGCCGGTGAAGAACGCGAGCGCCGCGGGCACCGGGCGCGCGGCGGAGGTCGACGTCAGCGAGATGCCGTAGACGAAGTCGTTCCAGGCGATGAAGAACGCGATGAGCGCCGTGGTGAACACCCCCGGCGCCGCGAGCGGCACGATCGCCTTGCGGAACGCCTGCCAGGTGGTGGCGCCGTCGACCTGCGCGGCCTGCTCCAGCTCCCACGGGATCTGCCGGAAGAACGCGGCCAGCGTCCAGATGGAGATCGGCAGCGTGAGCGACAGGTACGGGATGATCAGGCCGAGCCACGTGTCGTACAGGCCGATGTTGCGCCACAGGTTGAACAGCGGCGTGACGATCGAGATCACCGGGAAGATCGACACCCCGAGCGCGGTGGTGAGCACCAGCCGCTTGCCCGGGAAGTCGAGCCGCGCGATCGCGTAGGCGGCGAGCGTGGCCAGCACCACGGCCACCGCGGTGGAGATCAGCGAGATGCCGATCGAGTTGCGCAGCGCCGGGACGAACAGGTCCCGCGCGGAGCCGTCGGGCGCGAGGATCTGCTCGTAGTTGGTCCCGGTCCAGTTCACGGGCCAGAACCGGCCCAGGTTGAGCTCGGACGGCAGCTTGAACGACGTCGCGAAGATCGACACCACGGGGAACAGCGCGTACACCAGCACGAGCACCGTGATCACGGCCCAGCCGATCTTGAGCCTCGTCGACATCGCGCGCATCACCGCTCCCCCCTCGCGCCGGCCAGGTCGACCTTGAAGAGCTTGATCGCGACGAAGCAGATCCCGATCACGCACAGGAACAGCAGCACCGAGATCGCCGAGCCCAGGCCGATCTCCAACCGTCCGATGGACGTGCGGTACGCGAGCAGCGACAGCACCGTCGTGCCGTTCGCGCCGTTCGTCATGATGAACACGTTGTCGAAGATGCGGAACGCGTCCAGGGCCCGGAACAGCACCGCGACCATGATCGCGGCCTTCATGTTGGGCACCAGCACACGCCGGAACCGTTGCCACCACGTCGCGCCGTCCACCTCGGCGGCCTCCTCCAGCTCGGTGGGCACCTGCGCCAGGCCCGCGAGCAGCAGCAACGAGATGAACGGCGTGGTCTTCCAGATCTCCGAGGCGATGATGACGAACAGGCTCGTGCCCTGCTGCGCGAACCAGTTGAGGTTCTCGTCGATGCCCGGCACCCAGCTGAACCAGTGGTTGACGAAGCCGGAGTTGATGTCGAACGCGTAGAACCACGCGAACGCCGAGACCACGGTGATGATCCCGTACGGCACCAGGATCGCGGTGCGCAGCAGCCCACGCAGCGACTTCACGGCGCGGTGCATCACGAGCGCCAGGGCGAAGCCCAGCACCAGCTCCACCAGCACGGTCACGAGCGTGATCCCCAACGTCACCGCGAACGCCTGCCACCACACGGCGTCCGTGAGGACCACGGCGTAGTTGCCGAGCCCCACGAACGCCTTGTCGTCCGGCGCCGTGAGCCGGTACTGGAACAGCGAGTCGTACATGGCCTGGCCGATGGGGTACAGCGTCACGGCCAGCATCACGACGAACGCCGGCCCGGCAAGCCACCAGCCGAGCCGCGCCTCGGCCCTGGCGCGGTCGCTGCGCTGGGGCTTGGGCTGCCGGGCGGCCTTCGTCGGGGCGCTCGCCGACGTCTGCGTGGTCATAGCAGCGCCTCCCCTCGCAACACCGCGGTGATGTAGTCGGTCGACTCCTGCGGAGTCGTGTCCGGGTCCACCGAGGCCGGCGGGTGCCAGGTCTCCTGGAGCCCGACGGAGACCTCGTTGTAGTACGGCGTCTGCGGCCGCGGCGCGGCCTTCTCGAGCGACTCGCGGATCACGTCGGCCATCGGGAATGCCTCGGTCACCTGCGGGTCGTCGTACGCGGTGGTGTTCGCGGGCGGGTTGCCGTTGGTCGCGAAGTAGTAGGCCTGGTTCTCGGGCACCACGATGCACTCGGCGGCGTCGTACGCGAGGTCGGGGTGCTCACTGAACGCGCCGATGCCCAGGCTGATCCCGCCGTACGGGGGCGCCGACTCCTGGCCCTCGTCGACCTGCGGGTACAGCGCCCAGCCGATGTCGTCGACGAGAGACTGGTCGAGCGTGCCGTCCGCGACCGCCGCGTTCGTCGCCGACCAGACGAACGGCCAGTTCACCATGAACGAGCCCCGGTCCCCCTGGAACAGGGTGAGGGACGCGTTCTCGTCGGCCGTCGGCAGCCCCGGACCGCCCAGGTTCTCCTTGCCGATCGTGCCCACGATGTCCGCGGCGGCCCGGCCCGCGTCCGACTCCAGGCCGAGCGTGAGCTCGTCCGCCGGAGCCTCGGGGTTCTCCAGGATGTGCCCGCCCGCGGACTCGACGAGCGCGTTGATCCACACCGTCAACGACTCGGCCTTGGTGCCCTGCACGCCCAGGAACTTGTCCTGCTCCTTGGCCGCGTCCATGATCTGCTGCCAGGTCACCGGGGTTTTCGCCGGGTCCAGGCCCGCCTGCTGCGCGACCGACTTGCGGTACCAGAGCAGCTGCGTGTTGGCCCAGAACGGCACCGCGACGAGCTTGTCCTTCCAGGTGGAGCCCTTGAGGGCGCCCTCGACGATGTCCTGCGAGACCGCGTCCGCGACGTCGTCGGGCATGGGCGCGAGGAAGCCTGGCTCCGCGAGCTCGGGGATGAACGGCGGGTCCAGGCTCATGATGTCGATCGACGAGTCCTTGGCCGCGAGCCTGCGGGCGAGCTGCTCGCGCTGCGCGCTCGCGTCGCGGGGCAGCACCTCGGTGGTGATCGTGTACGTGCCCCCGGCAGCCTCCGTGCAGCGCTTGGCGATCTCCACCTGACCGCCGTTGTCCGGGTTGATGTACCAGGTCAACGTGGGCGGGCCCGACTGCGAGGCACACGCGGCCAGCGGTAGCCCCAGAGCAAGCGCGGTCCCGAGCGCAAGGCCGCGGCGTCGTCGTCGCACGGTGGCTCCCCTGTCCGGCGGTGGGTCCAGTTCCTTGGCTACACCCGAGACAGATCGCCCGCACGCCGAAGGGCCGTGCCACGATGGCCCGCGTGACCCGCACCCTGAGCCCCGCAGAAGCCTGGTCCGAGCTCAAGGAAGGCAACGCCCGGTTCGTGCGCGGCGAGATGGCGCACCCGTCGCAGGGCATCGCCGACCGCGCCGAGCTCTCCGCCGCGCAGTACCCGTTCGCGGTGCTGTTCGGCTGCTCGGACTCGCGCGTGGCCTCCGAGATCATCTTCGACCAAGGGCTCGGCGACCTCTTCGTCGTCCGCACCGCGGGGCACGTCATCGACACCACCGTGCTCGGGTCGATCGAGTACGGCGTCTCCGTGCTGGGGGCACCGCTCGTCGTCGTGCTGGGGCACGCGTCGTGCGGCGCCGTCGCCGCCGCCACCGCCGCGCTGACCTCCGGGGACATGCCCTCGGGCTTCGTGCGCGCGGTCGTGGACCGGGTGATCCCGTCGATCGTCGGGCTGTCGTCGGGCGGATCCGTGGCGGGGCTCGACGCCGCGGCCCTCGGGCGCGAGCACGTGCGCAACACGGTCCGGATGCTGCAGAGCTACTCGGTGTCGCTCGCCGAGGGCATCGCCGCCGGGAAGTGCGGGATCGTCGGGCTGGAGTACGACCTGGCCGACGGAGAGATCGAGTTGATCGAGTCCGTCGGTCAGATCGACTGACCTAGGCGGCGGCCAGGCGCGCGTGCAGCTCGTCGTCCAGCACGAGGTCCGCGGCGCCCAGCGCCTCGTCGAGCTGCGCGACCGAGCTGGCGCCGACCACCGGGATCACCGGGGTGGGCCCACCGAGCAGCCATGCGAGCGCGACCTGGTTCGGCGTTGCCCCCAGTTCGCGCGCCACGTCGTGCAGGGCCTGGATGCGGTGGCGCGTCGTCGGGTGTTCGTAGCCCGGCCACAGCGGCTTGTCGTCGCGCGTGAACGCGCCCTGCAGCAGCGGCGAGTACGCGGTGACGACGAGCGGCGGGCGGTCCGGTGTGCCGGTGGAGGCCGCGTAGTCCAGTAGTTCCGCTGAGGCGACGTTGCGGCGGCCCGGGTCCGGCAGCGGGAACACGTACGACGACTGCTGCTGCACCAGCCCGTACGGCGCCACCCCCTGCCGCCGCGCCTCCTCCCGCGCCTCGACCACCCGCCACAGCGGCACGTTCGAGATGCCGGCGATCCCGACCACGCCGTCCGCGACGAGCTTGCCGAACGCGCCGACCGTCTCCGCGAGCGGAGTCTCGGCGTCGTCGACGTGCCCGTAGAGGACGTCGAGCCGGTCCACGCCGAGCACCCGCAGGCTCTCGTGCGCCTGGCGGCGGATGGTCTCGGCGTCCAGGCCCTCGAAGTTGGTCGGGGGCGTGTTGGACAGGGGCTTGCTCGGGTCCTTCTGCGCGGCGCCCACCTTGGTGGCGAGCCTGAGGTGCGCGGCGTCGGCGCCCCGGCTGGCCAGCCAGCGGCCGAGGACGTGCTCGGAGTCGCGGCCGCGCTTGGCGGGGTCGCCGCCTCCCCAGGCGCCGTAGTTGTCGGCGGTGTCGAGGAAGGTGCCGCCGGCCTCGGTGTAGCGGTCGAGGATCGCGAAGCTGGTCGCCTCGTCGGTGCTCGTGCCCATGAGCATGGTGCCGAGCGCCAGGTGCGAGACGTCGAACGTGGTCGTGCCGTTGGAGAGGGTCCTGGTGCGCATGTCGTCGACGCTAGGCGCTGATCGGTCCGGGTGTACGGTCCGATTCCATGGCAGTCGACCAGACCAATCTGGCATGGGAGACGCTGCTTGCACTGCGGTCCGATGCTCGCGGCGACTCGCCGGCCCGCGACGTGCCGCGCGCGGAGGCGATGCACGCGCGGCTCGCCGAGTCGCTCCGCGCCGGCGTCCGGGAGGGTCGGCTGCCACCCGGAGCCGCGCTGCCCCCGAGCCGGGAGTTGGCGCTGACGCTCGGCGTCTCCCGATGGGTGGTGACGCAGGCGTACGGCGACCTGGTGGCCGAGGGCGTCCTCGAGGCCCGCACCGGCTCCGCCACCCGCATAGCAACCACCCCCACCCTTCCCTCCCCTCCCACCCCCACCCCCTCGCCGAGTTCGTCGGAGAACGGCGACTTCGTCGGAGATCTCCGACGATCTGGCGGATCTCCGACGAACTCGGTGGGGGTGGGGGTGGGAGGGGCGGGGAGGCGGGGGTTTGATTTGGCGCCGGGGGTGCCGGATCTGCGGTGTGTGCCACGGGCGGCCTGGGGGCGGGCCGTGCGCGCGGCGTTGTCGGTGGCGCCTGACGCTGCGTTTGCGGGCGCCGATGCCGCCGGGCTGCGCGAGCTCCGGCTCCGGCTCTCGGCGCACCTCGCCAGAGCGCGGCTGACCAGGGCGGATGCGCGCGACC
>JAEWOA010000208.1 GCA_023461115.1 Actinomycetes bacterium | reverse complement strand
GGGCGCAGCCGGCCTGGCCAGCGCGCCCACGCCAGCAAACGGGCCAGCAGCAGGGCCAGCAAGCGGCGCAGCAGCAGGGCCAGCAATCGAGCCGGGAGCCGGGTCGGCAGCCGGGCGGGCGGGCGGTGGGCCCGCCGTCGCCGGTCCGCGCGCCGCCAGCGCGGCGCGTTGCTCGTCGAACAGCCGGGTGATCAACTCGGCGCGCTCGCGCAGCGCATAGTCGGCGGCTTGGGACGCGCGCCAGATCTGGACGCCCGGCGTGCCCGCGAGGTCGAGCCCGCACCCGTCGCAGCGCTGCCCATGCAGCGTGGAGCCGCACGACGGGCATCGCGTGCGGTCCAGCAGGGCCTCGCGGGCGGCGGCGACGGCGTTCTGGGGCATGACGCGCATCCTGGCAGGCCAGGGTCCCGCGCGTGCCGAGTTCTCCACAACATCATCCCGCCGTGGGGGTGATCGACGGCCCGCGGGCGTGGACGGTCCGTGCCGTGTCGGCAGATGGGCCTAGGGTGGCTTTGGCAGTGGTCGTAGACGAGCGGGCGTCGCCAGCGTGCGGCAGCTCGCAGGCAGGAGGTCATGTGATGGCAGGCCAGGAACGCATCCAGCCGCGCAGGGATGACGACGAGCCCATCGATGACGCCCCCACCCCGGCCGCGCCGAGCGCACAGGCACGGGACGCCGAGGTCGACGCGCTGCTCGACGAGATCGACGACGTGCTCGAGTCGAACGCGGAGCAGTTCGTCCGCGGGTTCGTCCAGAAGGGCGGTCAGTGACCGCCGATGAGCGCACCGACTCCACCGGCCTCGTCGTCGGGCCGGCTGCCCCACGCGTTCACCACCCCAGGCTCGTCGTCGTTCGTGGACTTCCTCGCGTCCCACGCGCCCGAGCTGTTGCCGGGTAACCGCCCCGTGCCGGCCGGCGCGGCGGAGATCGCGGCCCCGCACGCGACGACGATCGTCGCGCTCGTGAGCGCCGACGGCATCGTCATGGCGGGGGACCGCCGCGCGACGATGGGCTCGATGATCGCGAGCCGCGAGATCGAGAAGGTCTTCCCGGCGGACGAGTTCTCCGCGGTGGGGATCGCGGGCACCGCGGGCCTCGCGGTCGAGCTGGTCCGGCTGTTCCAGCTCGAGCTCGAGCACTACGAGAAGATCGAGGGCAGCCTGCTCTCGCTCGACGGCAAGGCCAACCGGCTCTCCACGATGATCCGCGGCAATCTGCCGCTCGCGATGCAGGGCCTGGTCGTGGTGCCGTTGTTCGGCGGCTTCGACCTGGACAAGCGCAGGGGCCGGATCTTCTCCTACGACGTGACGGGCGGCCGCTACGAGGAGCACGACCATCACGCCGTCGGCTCGGGCTCGGTGTTCGCGCGCGGCTCGCTGAAGAAGCGGTGGCGGCCGGGCCTGACGACCGACGACGCCGTGCGCGTCGCGGTCGAGGCGCTGGTGGACGCCGCGGACGACGACTCGGCCACCGGCGGGCCGGACTCCGCGCGCCGGATCTACCCGGTGGTCGCGTCGGTGACCGCGGCGGGCTACCTGCGGGTGGGCGATGACGAGCTCGCGGCCGCGGTGGAGGCGGTCGAGGCCGAGCGGCTGGCGGGCCACCAGCGCGCGCACGGGGGTGAGCAGCGATGAGCATGCCGTTCTACGTCTCGCCCGAGCAGCTGATGAAGGACCGCGCGGACTATGCGCGCAAGGGCATCGCGCGGGGACGCTCGGTCGTGGTGCTGCAGTACGACGACGGCATCGCGTTCGCCACCGAGAACGCGTCGCGCGCGCTGCACAAGGTCTCGGAGATCTACGACCGGATCGCATTCGCGGCTGTCGGCAAGTACAACGAGTTCGAGAACCTGCGGGTCGCGGGCGTGCGGTACGCGGACCTGCGTGGCTACTCGTACGACCGTGAGGACGTCACGGCCCGCGCGTTGGCCAACGCATACGCGCAGACGCTCGGCACGGTGTTCACCACCGAGTCCAAGCCGCTCGAGGTCGAGCTCGTGGTCGCGGAGGTGGGCCGCACGGCCGAAGGCGACCAGATCTACCGCCTGACCTACGACGGCTCGGTGGCTGACGAGCACGGGTGGGTCGTGATGGGCGGGCAGGCCGACCGGCTCGGCGGCCTGCTCGAGGAAGGGTGGCGCCCGGGCCTCACATTGGCGGAGGTCCTGGCGCTCGCGGCCCGCACGCTGGGCTCCCCGGTGGACGACAGCGGCGAGCAGCGCCGCATCCCCGCGGCCCAGCTCGAGGTCGCGGTGCTGGACCGCACGCGCCCGCGCCGGGCGTTCCGGCGGCTTGCCGGGCCGTTGCTCGAGGACCTCCTGGGGGGCTGATGGACAAGCGGATCTTCGGGCTCGAGACCGAGTACGGCGTCACGTGCGCCGCGACGGACGGGCGCGGGCTGTCGGCCGACGAGGTCGCCCGCTACCTCTTCCGCAAGGTCGTGGCCTGGGGTCGCTCGTCGAACGTGTTCCTGCGCAACGGCTCGCGGCTGTACCTGGACGTGGGCTCGCACCCGGAGTACGCCACAGCCGAGTGCGACGACGTCCGGCAGCTGGTCACGCACGACCGCGCGGGCGAGCGGATCCTCGAGGGCCTGGTGGTCGACGCGCAGCAGCGCCTGGAGCACGAGGGCCTCCCGGGCCAGATCCACTTGTTCAAGAACAACACCGACTCGGCCGGCAACTCGTACGGCTGCCACGAGAACTACCTGGTGCGGCGCCAGGGCGACTTCGCGCGCCTGTCGGACGTGCTGGTGCCGTTCCTCATCACGCGGCAGATCCTCACGGGCGCCGGCAAGGTCATGGCCACCCCACGGGGCGCGGTGTACTGCCTCTCGCAGCGGGCCGACCACATCTGGGAGGCCGTCTCGAGCGCGACCACCAGGTCCCGGCCGATCATCAACACGCGCGACGAGCCGCACGCGGACGCCGAGCACTTCCGGCGCCTGCACGTGATCGTGGGCGACTCGTCGATGTCCGAGGCCACGACCATGCTCAAGGTCGGCGCCACGGACCTGGTGCTGCGGATGATCGAGGCGGGGGTCCCGCTGCGTGAGCTCTCACTGGAGAACCCGATCCGCGCGATCCGCGAGATCAGCCACGACATGAGCGGCCGCGCGCCCGTGCAGCTCTCGTCGGGCCGCACCACGACCGCGATCGAGCTGCAGGAGGAGTACCTCGCGCGCGTGCTCGACTTCGTCGGGCAGCAGGGCGAGCAGACCCCTGAGACCAAGCAGGTGCTCGAGTTGTGGGAGCGCGGGCTGCGCGCGATCCGCACCGACGACCTGAGCCTCGTCGAGCGCGAGCTGGACTGGGTGATCAAGCTCAACCTCATCGAGCGGTACCGCGCCAAGCACGACCTGCCGCTCTCGGACGTCCGCGTGCAGCGGCTCGACCTGGCGTACCACGACATCTCGCGCACCGAGGGCCTCTACAACCTGCTTGCCGCGAAGGGCCTGGTCGAGCGCGTGACGACGGACCTCGATGTGTTCGAGGCGACCTCGACGCCGCCGCAGACCACTCGCGCGAAGCTGCGCGGGGACTTCGTGCGCGCCGCGCAGGAGGCCCGGCGCGACTACACGGTCGACTGGGTGCATCTGAAGCTGAACGATCAGGCGCAGCGCACCGTGTTGTGCAAGGACCCGTTCCGCAGCGTCGACGACCGCGTCGAGCGGCTGATCGAGTCGATGTAGCGCGGGGCGGCACAGTCGTGCCCTGCTCATAGGGCGGACACGTACAGTGTCCGGGCGGCGCCGGTCGGTGTCGCCCGGCCGACGAGGCGCCGCCGAGCGCCGCAGAGGACCACTTCGATGCGGCGAGCGTCGAGGATGCCGACATCGACGCGGGACGCGTCGAGGATGAGGGGTGGACGAGTGCGACGACTGCGCCCACGCGCTGCCGCGCTCGTCGTGGCCCTGTTCAGCGGCGCCGCACTGCTCGCCGGTTGCGCGCTGCCCGACGACCCGCCGCCGGACGTCGCGGTCACGGGCGACAGCGGCGCCGCGCCCACGATCACCTATGTCACGCCGCTGACGGTCGACGAGCCGTTCCGCAAGGTGCTCTGGGAGGGCGCAGGCCCCGAGGTCGTCGACGGCCAGCCGATCCTGCTCGACTACTGGCTGGAGAACGCGACCGACGCGACCCTGGTGCGCGAGAGCTACTCGTCGAACCCGACGTCGCAGCTCCTCTCCCAGGAGGACCTCGGCGCCGCGCTCTACGAGACGATCAAGGGCCACAGGGTGGGCGCCCGCTTGTTGCAGGTGGTGCCCGCGGAGGGCGACACGTCGGCGACCTCCTACCCGACGGTCGCGGTGGTCGACATCCTGCCGACGCGGGCGGACGGCCAGGCGGTCACGCCCGCCGAGGGCTTGCCCGCGGTGCGGCTCGACGACACCGGCGCCCCCTCGATCACGCCTGTGAAGGGCGAACCGCCCGTGGACCTCGTCGTGCAGCCGCTCCAGCGTGGGCCCGGCAGGCAGGTGGTCGGCACCGACACCGTGACCGTGCAGTACACGGGCTGGAACTGGGCCGGCGAGGAGTTCGACACGACGTGGAACTCCTCGCTGCCGATCTCGTTCTCGTTGCAGGACGTCCCCGCGTGGTCGGAGGCGCTCGTGGACCAGACGGTCGGGAGCCAAGTGCTGCTGATCGTGCCGCCCAAGTACAACCTGGGTGTCACGCAGAGCGAGGAGCTGTCGGGTCAGACGGTCGTCTTCGTCGTCGACATCCTCGACGCGCGCTCGCCCGACGAGGCGCCACCGGCCAACTGAGCCGCGCGGGCCGGCTGGCGGCGGTCACGCGACAGGCAGCGAGCCCGTGATCGTGGCCAGGTCGGGCGCCGCGCCCTCGAGCCGCACGTCGGCCGCGGCGCCACGGCCCAGCAGCCAGAGCACCAGCTCGCCCACGGCTCCCCGGGCCACGACCGTGCCGTGGCCGTCCTTGGGCGTGCGCAGCCTGGCGCGCGGGCCGTCGTCGCGGACCGCGATCACGCCGACCGGGACGCGCCGCAGCCGGAGGCTCGCGGCGCGCGTCAACTGCTTCCACAGCGCCTCGACGAGCTCGGGGTCGAGCTCGCGGGGCGGCACGGGCCCGGAGCCGCGGCGGACGTCCTCGGTGTGGACGTAGAACTCCACCAGGTTGGCGGCGTCGCCGGCCCAGTGCATCGGGTGCCAGCGCCCGGTCCCCGCCGCGACGCGGTCGACGAGCGCCGCGTAGCCCTCGGGCGTCGTCGCGGTGTTGGCGAGCTCCTCGATGCGCGTCTCGGCGTGCTCCGCGAGTGCGGGAACCGCGAGGCCCGCGCCCACCGCGGCCGAATGCTCGCGTAGCACGACGTGCGCGGCGAGGTGGCGCGCCTGCCAGCCCTCGCACAGCGTGGGCTGGTCGGGTGCGGCGGCGCGCAGTGCGTCGGCGAGCTGGGCGCGAAGCGTGGCGTTCAGCGGCATGCGCGCCATGCTCGCACAGACGCGGAAGCGCCCTCGCACGCGGGGGCCAACCAGGTCGGATTGCCTCGGGCACCGTGCGAGGATGAGGCATCCACCCTCGTCAGGAAGGCTCGGCGTGCCCTCGCACCATCCCAGCCCGGCGCCGCGCGTGCCCACCCGGCCGTCACCGATGGCGCTGCACGGCTCCAACCCACGCCGGTCCGCGACGTTGATCTGGCGCGGCATGCGCGCGCACCCGGCGACGTACATGCTCGCGGTCGGGACGTCCGCGGTCTTCGGCGTCGCGACCGTCGCGGTCAGCCGCGTGCTCGGATGGGCCACCGACGACGTCGTGGTCCCCGCGATCGCGGGCGACGAGGCCGCGCGCGGCCGCATCTGGCTCGCGGGCGGCGCGCTCGCGCTCGTCGCCGTCACGCTCGCGCTCGGCGTCGCAGGGCGGCGCATCTTCGCCGGGCTGGGCTTCGCGCAGATCCAGCAGGACCACCGCGTGCGCGTCACCCGCCAGTACCTGCGGCTGCCGATGTCGTGGCATCGCCGTCACCCCACCGGGCAGCTCCTGTCGAACGCGGGCGCCGATGTCGAGGCGGCCACCGGGGTGTTCAACCCGCTCCCGTTCGCGCTCGGGGTCGTCGTGATGATCGTGGTGGCGGCAGTCGCGCTGATCCGCACGAACGTGTGGCTCGGTGTGACCGCGTTGTCCGTGCTGCCGTTCGCGCTGCTGGCGAACGTGGTGTTCCAGCGCCGCATGTCGCCCGCGATCCGGCACGCCCAGGAGCTGCGCGCGCAGGTCGCGGACATCGCGCATGAGAGCTTCGAGGCCGCCGCGCTCGTGACCTCGCTGGGCACGCAGGCGCGCGAGGAGGCCAGGTTCGCGTCGCGCGCGCGAGAGCTCGCCGCCGCGAACGTGCAGGTGGGCGTCGTGCGTGCGTTCTTCGACCCCGTGATCGACCTGCTGCCGAGCCTCGGCACGCTCACCGTGCTCGTCGTCGGCGCGACGCAGGCCGTCACCGGCCAGGTCGCCGCGGGGGACATCGTCGCCGCCGCGTACTTGTTGACGCTGCTGGCGGTGCCTGTGCGCGCGTTCGGTTGGGTGCTGGGGGAGCTGCCGCGCGCGCTCGTCGGATACGACCGCATCGCGCGCGTCGTCGACGCGAGCGGCGCGCTGAGCGAGGGCAGCACGCCGTGGGCGCCCGGCGCCGACGAGGGGCGCGTGCGCTTCGAGGGCGTCACCCGCGTGGTCGAGACGCCCGAGGGGCCGCTCACGGTCGTCGACGACGTGGACCTGGACCTGGCTCCCGGGCGCACGGTCGCGATCGTCGGGGCGACCGGCGCCGGAAAGACGAGCCTGGTGTCGATGGTCGCCCGCTTGGCCGACCCGAGCACCGGCGCGGTGCTCGTCGACGGCGTCGACCTGCGTGACCTCGCGCCACGGGACCTGGCCGCGCACGTCGCGCTCGTCGCGCAGCACGCGTTCGTCTTCGAGGACTCCGTGCGCGGCAACGTCACACTCGCCGACCCGGACGAGCCCGGCGCGCCCACCGACGACGACGTGTGGTCGGCGCTCACGGTCGCGCGCGTGGACGACGTGGTCCGCGCGCTGCCCGGCGGGCTCGACGCGCCGCTGGGCGAACGCGGCGCCAACCTCTCGGGCGGCCAGCGGCAGCGACTGGCGCTGGCTCGTGCGCTGGTGCGGCGCCCGCGGGTCGTCGTGCTCGACGACGCGACCTCGGCCGTGGACCCGCGCATCGAGCAGGCGATCCTCACCGGCCTGCGCGACGGGGCCGGAGCCCCGCCCACCGTGTTGCTGGTGGCCTACCGCATGTCGTCCGTGCTGCTCGCCGACGAGATCGTGCACCTCGACGCCGGGCGTGTCGTCGACCGCGGGTCGCACGCCGAGCTGCTCGTGCGCGACCCGGGCTACGCCGAGCTCGCGACCGCGTACGAGCGCGAGAGCGAGCGGCGCGCGGGCCGCGACTGGGACGCAGGCGAGTCACAGCAGGAGGACGCATGAGCGCCGGGATCGCGCCCGCCAGCACGCTGGGCGTGTGGGCGACGCTGCGCCGGGGTGTGCAGGTGTCGCCCGAGCTGGTCCAGGGCCTCGGTGGGACCGCGCTGCTGGCGGTCGCCGCCGCGGGTGGCCGCGTCGTCGTGCCGATCGCGGTCCAGCAGACGATCGACACCGGGATCCTCGCGGCCGGTGGCCCGGACGTGCGGCGCGTCGTCGTGCTCACGGCGCTCGCCGCGCTCGGCCTGCTGCTGGGCGCGCTCTGCTCGGCGTTCGTCAACATCCGCCTGTTCCGCTCGAGCGAGGCCGGCCTGCTCACGCTGCGCACGCGCGCGTTCCGCCACGTGCACGACCTCTCGACGCTCGCGCGGGGCACCGAGCGCCGCGGGAGCCTGGTCAGCCGCGTCACGTCCGACGTCGACACCATCTCGATGTTCGTGCAGTGGGGCGGCATCATGCTGCTGGTCTCGGTGCTGCAGATCGCGGTGGCCACCGTCCTCATGGCGGTGTACTCGTGGCAGCTCACGCTGATCGTGTGGGCCGGGTTCGTGCCGCTCGTGTTCGTGCTGCACCCGCTGCAGAAGCGTGTCAACCAGCGCTACTCGGCGGTCCGGGAACGGTACGGCGCGATGCTCGGGGCCGTCTCGGAGGCGGTCGTCGGCGCCGAGACGATCCGCGCGTACGGCGTGGCCGACCGCACGCAGCGCCGCGTGGACGCCGCGATCGGCGCCACCAAGCGGGCCATGGTGCGCGCGCAGAATCTCGTGTCGGTGGTGTTCTCGTCGGGCGTCGCGGTCGCCAACCTGGTGCTCGCGGGCGTGGTGGTCGCGGGAACGTACCTCGGCGTGGCGGGCGAGGTCAGCGTGGGGCAGCTCCTCGCGTTCCTGTTCCTGGTGCAGCTCTTCACCGGCCCGGTCCAGAACGCCACCGAGATCCTGAACGAGCTCCAGAACGCAGTGGCCGGCTGGCGGCGCGTGCTGGGCGTCCTCGAAACCGAGATCGACGTGCCGGACCCGGGCGACGCGGGGGAGCACAGCCCGCGCCGGCCCGCGCACGTCGAGCTGCGCGGCGTGCACTTCGCGTACCCCGACGGACCTCCGGTGCTGCAGGACGTGGACGTCGTCGTGCCCGCCGGCTCGTCGGTCGCGGTGGTGGGGGCCACCGGATCGGGCAAGACGACGATCGCGCGGCTCGTCGCGCGCTTCATGGACCCGACCGCGGGCGCCGTGCTACTCGACGGCGCGGACCTGCGCACGCTGCGCGGCGACCACCTGCGCCGCCGGGTGGTGCTCGTGCCGCAGGAGGGCTTCCTGTTCGACGGCACGCTCGCCGAGAACATCGCGTACGGCTTGCGGCACGACGAGGACGGAGCCCGCCAGCCTGCGCCCGACGACCCGCGGGTGCGTGAGGCGGTGGTCGCGCTCGGCCTGGACGGCTGGATCGACGAGCTGCCTGCGGGCGTGGCGACGCGCGTCGGCCAGCGCGGTGAGTCGTTGTCGGCGGGGGAGCGCCAGCTGGTCGCGCTCGCGCGCGCCTACCTCGCCGACGCCGACCTGCTGCTGCTCGACGAGGCGACCTCGGCTGTCGACCCCGCGACCGAGGTGCGCATCGCCCGTGCGCTGGCGGGCCTCACCGCCGGCCGCACGACGATCACGATCGCGCACCGCCTCTCGACGGCCGAGGCCGCGGACGCGGTGGTCGTCGTCGAGGCCGGGCGCGTGGTCCAGCACGGCCGCCACGACGAGCTCGTCGGCGCCCGCGGGCCGTACGCGGCGATGCACGCGGCCTGGGTGGCGCAGACACGCTGACCGAGGAGCCCCACGCGCATGGGACGATGCGCGGGTGCCGAACGTTGACTTCACCCTCGACCCGGACATCGCCGCGCGCCTCAAGCGCGACGAGCACGGCCTCGTCGCGGCCATCGTGCAGCAGCACGACACGCGCGAGGTCCTGATGCTCGGCTGGATGGACGACGAGGCGCTGCGCCGCACCCTGACCAGCGGACGCGTCACGTTCTGGAGCCGGTCGCGCCAGGAGTACTGGCGCAAGGGCGACACCTCGGGGCACGTGCAGCACGTCGAGGCCGTGAGCATCGACTGCGACGGCGACGCGCTGCTGGTGCAGGTGCATCAGGTCGGCGCCGCGTGCCACACGGGCGCGCGCACCTGCTTCGAGGCGGGCGGCCCGCTGGCTGTGACGATCGACGAGCCGGCCGACGAGCCGGCCGGCCTCGCTGGAGGAGACGCATGACGGCGCCCACGACCCCCGCTCCGGCCGACGCCCCCGTGGCGCAGGTGCCCTGGGGCGGCACGTGGCCGTCGCTCACGGAGTTCCGCTCGCTCGCGCGCGACCGGCGCGTGATCCCCGTGGTCCGCCGCCTGCTCGCCGACGACGTCACGCCCGTGGGCCTGTACCGCACGCTCGCGGCCGAGCGCCCGGGGACGTTCATCCTCGAGTCCGCCGAGGCGGACGGCACCTGGGCGCGCTACTCGTTCGTCGGGGTCCGCTCGCGCGCGACGCTCACGGTGCGCGACGGCGAGGCGGTCTGGTCGGGCGATGTCCCGGTGGGCGTTCCGAACGAGGGTGACGTGCTCGACGTGCTCGGCGACACGCTCGACGTGCTGCGCACCCCTGCGATCCCGGGCCTGCCGCCGCTCACCGGCGGCCTCGTCGGGGCGCTGGGCTGGGACATCGTGCACCACTGGGAGCCCACGCTCCCCAAGAAGGCGCCCGACGAGCTCGAGGTCCCCGAGCTGACGCTGCTGCTGGCGACCGACCTCGCGGTGGTGGACCACCGCGACGGCTCGGTGTGGCTCGTCGCGAACGCGATCAACTTCGACGACACCGACGACCGTGTCGACGAGGCCCACGCCGACGCGGTCGCGCGCCTCGACGCGATGCAGGCCGCGCTGCTGCAGCCCGCCGACCCCGGTGTCGCGGTGCTGGCCGACGTGCCCGAGCCCGAGCTGCGCTTCCGCACCGCGCGCGACGAGTACGAGCAGACCGTGCGGTTCGGCAAGGAGGCGATCCGCGACGGCGAGGTGTTCCAGGTGGTGCTCTCGCAGCGCCTCGACCTCGACTGCCCCGCGTCGCCCCTCGACGTGTACCGCGTGCTGCGGACGATCAACCCGAGCCCGTACATGTACTACGTGCAGCTCCAGGACGCGGACGGCCGCGACTTCGCGGTCGTCGGATCCAGCCCCGAGACGCTCGTGAAGGTCGAGGACGGCCATGTCACGACGTTCCCGATCGCTGGCTCGCGGCCGCGCGGCGCCACTCCCGAGGAGGACCGCGCGCTGGCCGACGAGGTGCTGGCCGACCCCAAGGAGCGTGCCGAGCACATCATGCTCGTCGACCTGTCCCGCAACGACCTGGTCAAGGTATGCGAGCCGGCGAGCGTCGAGGTGGTCGAGTTCATGGCGGTGCGGAGGTTCTCGCACATCATGCACATCACGTCGACCGTCGTCGGGCGGCTGCGCGCGGGCGCCACCGCGCTGCAGGCGCTCACCGCGACGTTCCCGGCGGGCACGCTGTCGGGCGCCCCCAAGAACCGCGCGATGGAGTTGATCGACGAGGTCGAGCCCGCGCGGCGCGGAATCTACGGCGGCACGGTCGGCTACTTCGACTTCGCGGGCGGCATGGACATGGCGATCGCGATCCGCACCGCCCTGATCCGCGATGGCCGCGCGAGCGTCCAGGCGGGCGCGGGCATCGTCGCGGACTCCGTCCCGGCGAGCGAGTACGCCGAGTCGCGCGACAAGGCGGCCGCCGCGGTCCGCGCCGTCCAGATCGCGGCGCGGCTACGGCGGGCTGGCGCGTGAGCGGGGCCAGCAGGGGACGTGTCGCGGCCGCGCTGGTGGCGCTGGCCGCGCTGACCGCGCTCACCACGGGCCCGACGTGGCTCACCGCGACGTCGACCGCGCTCGTGGCCGACCCGCTCGTGCGCATCTCGGGCGCTC
>JAEWOA010000207.1 GCA_023461115.1 Actinomycetes bacterium | reverse complement strand
GGGGGGTAGGGGCGCTTCTCGAAGTGCTTGACGGCCTTGGGCGTCAGGGCCAGGCCGAGCGCGCGGCTCAGGCGGACCTGGCGACGCGAGCGGGTCACGTTGCTCACAGCGGTACTTCCTGTCGTGTTCGTTGACGTCACACCCGCGGTCTTCCACGGGCGTGGGGCCGACCTTCGAGGGGCGCGCGATGCGCCCTGGCTAAGGCCCCAGGCGGTCCCCGGCGGGCGCACGCGAACGTCGCGCCCCGGTGAGGACCGTCCTACCCTACCGGCGGCGCGCCGATCCTCCGAATCCGCTTCCCCACGACGAGCGCGGCCGGCGCCCGCTCACTGGCCCAGCACGCCGCGGATCCGCTCGAGGCGCTCGGCCACCTGCCGCTCGTACCCGCGGTCGGTGGGCTCGTAGTACCGCGTGCCCGTCAACTCGTCGGGAAGGTACTGCTGCGCCGCGATGCCATGCGGCTCGTCGTGCGCGTAGACGTAGCCCGAGCCGTGCCCCAGCTTCTCCGCCCCGGCATAGTGCGCGTCGCGCAGGTGCGGCGGCACGCTCCCGAGCCGGCCCGCGCGCACGTCCGCGAGCGCCTTGTTGATCCCCAGGTAAGCGGCGTTCGACTTCGGCGCCGTCGCGAGGTGGACGACCGCCTCGGCGAGGATGATCCGCGCCTCGGGCATGCCGATGAGCTGCACCGCCTGCGCGGCCGCGACCGCGGTCTGCAGCGCGCTCGGGTCGGCCATGCCCACGTCCTCCGACGCCGCGATCACGACGCGCCGCGCGATGAACCGCGGGTCCTCCCCCGCGGCGATCATGCGGGCGAGGTAGTGCAGCGACGCGTCCACGTCCGAGCCGCGCATCGACTTGATGAACGCGCTGATCACGTCGTAGTGCTGGTCGCCATCGCGGTCGTAGCGCACCGCCGCGACGTCGATCGCACGCTCGACCGTCGCGAGGTCGACGGGCACGGGGTGGACGGACACGGGGTCGACGGGCACGGGGTCGACGCCCGCCGTCGCATGGTCAGCCGTCGCATCCTCGGCTGTCGCGGCGTCAGCCGCCTGCAGGGCCGCGCCCGCGGCCGCCTCCAGGATCGTCAGCGCCTTGCGCGCGTCGCCGCCCGCGAGCCGGAGCAGGTGCTCCTCGGCGTCCGGCGCCAGCGCCACCGCGCCACCGAGCCCGCGCTCGTCGTCGACCGCCCGCCGCACCAGGCGCCGCACGTCCTCGACGTCGAGCGGGCGCAGCGTCAGCAGCAGCGAGCGCGACAGCAGCGGCGAGTTCACCGAGAACGAGGGATTCTCGGTGGTCGCGGCCACGAGCGTGACCCAGCGGTTCTCGACGCTCGGGAGCAGGGCGTCCTGCTGCGCCTTGGTGAACCGGTGGACCTCGTCGATGAACAGCACCGTCTCGGGGCCGTTCGTCGCGAGCGAGCGCCGCGCCGAGTCGACCACCGCGCGCACGTCCTTGACTCCCGCGGTCACCGCGGAGAGCTCGACGAAGCGGCGTCCCGACGACGCCGCGATCAGGTACGCCAGCGTCGTCTTGCCAGTGCCCGGCGGGCCCCACAGCACGACCGACGTCGGCGCGGCCCGGCCCGCGGCGCCGACGGGCGGCTCGACCAGCCGGCGCAGCGGGGAGCCCGGCTCGAGCAGGTGGTCCTGGCCCGCGACCTCGTCGAGTGAGCCCGGGCGCATGCGCACAGCGAGCGGCGCCTGAGCGCCGACCGCGGGCCTCCCGTCGGGCGCGCGCGACGCCGCGTCGAAGAGGTCGCCGTACAGATCCATGCGCGCAGGGTACGGCGACGTGCCGACACTCGCGGGACGCCCGTGGCCCGGGATGTGCCACACAGCTGGCGGACCTGCGACGATGAGCGCGTGTTTGCCCGCCTCGGCCGCATCGTCGCCCACCATCCGCGCGTCTTCGCGCTCACCTGGCTGATCCTGACCGTCCTGGGCTACTCGCTCGCGGTGCTCGGGTTGCACGGGCAGAGCCTGTTCGACCGGGTCACCACGGGCGAGCCCGGAGTCCCCGGCTCCGAGAGCGCCGAGGGCCGCGCGCTCCTGGGAGAGCAGGACACGAGCGGCCCGTCCCTCACGCTCGCGCTGTCCCACGTCGATCCGGCCGACTCAGCGGTGGTCGCGGCGATGCAGCCCGTGCGCGCCGAGCTGGCCGCGATCCCCGACGTCGCCTCGGTGGTCGACCCGCTCGCGCTGCCCGACGGCACGGCCAACCCCGCCGCGGCGCCGCTGGTGGCGCTCGACGGCGACGGGTTCCTCGTCGTGGTCGAGGTGGAGCCCGACCTCCCCGACGACCGCCGCTCGGCCGCGCTCGACGCCGTCCAGGACCGGCTCGACCAGGTGCCGGCAGACCTGTCGGCCGCGGCGCCGGACGCCACCGGGATCGTGGGCGGGACGTCGCTGATCTTCGACGAGATCACGCACCAGGTGGAGGCCGACCTCGTGCGCGGCGAGATCGTCGCGCTGCCGATCGCGCTCGTCATCATGGTGCTGGTCTTCGGCGGGTTCCTCGCCGCCGCGATGCCCATGGCAGGCGCGCTCGCCTCCATCGGGTGCGGCCTCGCCACCGTCCTCGGCCTGACCTACCTGCTGGATGTCGACGCGTCGATCGTCAACGTGGTGACCGTGCTGGGCCTGGGCCTGTCCATCGACTACGGCCTGCTGATCGTCTCCCGGTTCCGCGAGGAGCTGCACCACCTCGTCGACGACGACGGTGGCCGGGCCGCCCGGCGGCGACGGGGCGACGGCGCCGTGGTGAGCGCGGTCGAGCGGACCATGGCGACCGCGGGGCGCACGGTCGCGTTCTCCGCGGTCACGGTGGCGATCTCGATCGCGTCGCTTCTGGTGTTCCGGCCCGACATCCTGCGGGCCGTCGGCGCCGCGGGCTGCGCGATCATCTTGATCGCGGTCGCCACCGCGCTCACGCTCGTGCCCGCGCTGCTCGCCATGGCGGGCCGGCGGCTCATGAAGCCCGGGCTGCTCGCGCGAGTCCCCGGCGCGCGGTGGGTGCTGGCCCGGACTGCGGACGTCGAGACCGAGGAGGGCGCGTTCTCGCGGCTCACCGGGCACGTGCAGCGCCGGCCGTGGTGGGTGCTCGGCGGGTCCGTGGTGGTCCTCGGCGTGCTCGCGCTCCCGCTCGGGCACATCGAGCTGCGCTCCTCCGGGATCGAGCTCCTGCCCGCGTCGTCCACGCAGCGCGAGTTCGTCGCGCTGCTCGCCGACCAGTACCCGGCGTCCGCGGCGCCGGGGATCGTCGTCGTGGCCGAGACGTCGCTCGAGGACGCGCAGGCATGGGCGTCCGAGCTCGAGGACCTCGACGACGTGGCCGCGGTCGACCCGCCACAGCCCGCGGGCTCCTACGTCCAGATCGGCGTGCGGCCCGCGACCGACGACCCCGGCGACGCGGTCGCTCGCTCCGTCGTGCACGAGATCCGCGACCTCGAGCCCGGATTCCCCACCTGGGTGGTGGGGCAGGCCGCGTCACAGATCGACTTCACCGCCGCGCTGACCGACGGCGCTTGGGCTGCCGCGCTCATCGTCGGCGTCGCGACGTTCGTCCTGCTGTTCCTCATGACCGGGTCCGTCGTGCTGCCTGTCAAGGCCCTGCTGACCAACGTGCTCTCGCTCGCGGCCTCGCTCGGCGTGCTCGTCTGGGTCTTCCAGGACGGCCACCTGGAGGAGGCACTCGGGTTCACGTCGGTGGGCGGCGTCGAGACCTACGTGATCGCCCTGGTCATCGCGTTCGCGTTCGGCCTCGCCATGGACTACGAGGTGTTCCTGCTCGCGCGGATCAAGGAGCTCCACGACGGCGGCCGGCCGACGCGCGAGGCCGTGCGCCTGGGCCTCCAGCGCTCGGGACGGATCATCACCTCGGCCGCCGCGATCATCATCGTGGTGTTCGCCGGCTTCGTCACCGGTGAGCTGCTGGTCATCAAAGAGGTCGGCTTCGCGCTCGCCGTCGCGGTCTTCATCGACGCGACGCTCGTCCGGCTGCTGCTCGTGCCGGCGACCATGTCGATCCTCGGCCACCTGAACTGGTGGGCGCCGGCGCCCATGCGGCGACTCTACGAACGGCTGGCGATCACGCACTAGCCTGCCGCGGGCCCGTACGACGAGAAACGCTCGCCGATCGCGAAGCCCAGGCGGTGGTAGATGCGCCGCGCGCCCACGTTGTCCTCGTACATCCCGAGCGACACCCACGGGGCGCCCGCCTCGAGGCCCGCGGCGGTGGCCGCCGCCGTGAGCGCGAGCCCGAGGCCGGCCGTGCGCGCATCGGGCCGGACCCCGAGGCCGTGGAGGTGCCGGACCTCGCCGTCGGGAGTCGCGCGCCCGGCGGCGCCGATCACGGCGATCAAGGCGCCGGCGCCGTCGCGAGCGCCGAGCCACGCGCGCTCGTCCGGCCCCTCGGGATCCGCCGACGTCTGCGGGTTCGCCTCCGCGAGGCACGCGCGGATGTCCGCGGCGTCACCCGACGGGTCGAGCACCACGACGCGCTCGTCGGCCGCGGGCGCCGGGAACGACTCGGCGTCGGTCGAGAGCCAGTCCCACTGCGAGAACGGCGCGAGCCCGAGGCCGGCGAGCACGTCGGCTTCGACGACGGTCCCCCGCGGCACGCTCATCCACGCCGCGGGCGCCGTCGCTCCCGCGGCGGCGAGCGCCACGAGCCCGCTCACCACCTGGGGGTCGCCGGCGCCGCGGAGCACCACGCCGCGCGGCGTCTCGACGCGCACGAGCACACCGCGCTCGTCGCCCGAGAAGCCGGCGTCGGCCCAGCGCGTCGCCTCCTCGCGCAGCAGCCGGTCCGCCTGCCAGCGAGCCGGCAGACGGTCGAGCAGTCGCGTCACTGGGCGGGAGCCGCCGCCGGCTTCGGCTTGGCGTCCACCCCCGCCTCGCGGCGCTGCTGCGCCGTGATCGGCGCGGGCGCCTGCGTCAGCGGGTCGTAGCCGCCGCCCGACTTGGGGAACGCGATGACCTCACGGATCGACTCGGCCTTCGTCAGCAGCGCGACGATGCGGTCCCAGCCGAACGCGATCCCACCGTGCGGCGGGGCGCCGAACTGGAAGGCGTCGAGCAGGAAGCCGAACTTCTCCTGCGCCTCCTCGGGACCGATGCCCATCACCTGGAACACGCGCTCCTGCACGTCGCGGCGGTGGATACGGATCGAGCCGCCGCCGATCTCGTTGCCGTTGCAGACGATGTCGTAGGCGTACGCGAGCGCATCGCCCGGCTCGGACTCGAACGAGTCGATCCACTCGGGCGTCGGGGACGTGAAGGCGTGGTGCACCGCGGTCCACGCGCCCTCGCCGACCGCGACGTCGTCGTCCTCGCCCGTGGGCTTGAACAGCGGCGCGTCGACCACCCACAGGAACGACCACGCGTCGGCGTCGATGAGCCCGCCACGGCGGCCGATCTCCAGGCGCGCGGCGCCGAGCAGCGCACGCGCCTCGCTCGTCTTGCCCGCGGCGAAGAAGATCGCGTCGCCCACGCTCGCGCCGGTCGCGGCGACCAGGCCCGCGCGCTCGTCGTCCGTGATGTTCTTGGCGACCGGGCCGCCCAGCTCGCCGTCCTCGCCGACCGTGACGTACGCGAGGCCCTTGGCGCCGCGCTGCTTGGCCCACTCCTGCCACGCGTCGAAGCCACGGCGCGGTGTGCTGGCGCCACCCGGCTGCACGACCGCGCCGACGTACTGCGACTGGAACACGCGGAACGGCGTGTCCTTGAAGTAGTCCGTGAGGTCGACCAGCTCGAGGCCGAAGCGCAGGTCAGGCTTGTCCGTGCCGTAGCGCTCCATCGCCTCCGCGTACGTCATGCGCGCGATCGGCGTGGGGATCTCGACGTCGATCAGGCCCCACAGCGCCTGCAGCACCTGCTCGGCGAGCGCGATCACGTCGTCCTGCTCGACGAAGCTCATCTCGACGTCGAGCTGCGTGAACTCGGGCTGGCGGTCCGCGCGGAAGTCCTCGTCGCGGTAGCAGCGCGCGATCTGGTAGTACCGCTCGAGCCCGGCGACCATGAGGAGCTGCTTGAACAGCTGCGGCGACTGCGGCAGCGCGTACCAGGAGCCCGGCGCCAGGCGGGCCGGCACCAGGAAGTCGCGCGCGCCCTCAGGGGTGCTGCGCGTGAGCGTCGGGGTCTCGACCTCGACGAAGTCGTGCGCGTCCAGGACCGCGCGGGCCGCGGCGTTCGCCTTGGCCCGCAGGCGGATCGCGTGCGCCGGCGCCGGGCGGCGCAGGTCCAGGTAGCGGTGCTTGAGGCGCGCCTCCTCGCCGACCGGCTCGTCGAGCGAGGTCGAGACCTGGAACGGCAGGGGCGCCGACTCGTTGAGCACGACGACCTCGGCTGCGATGACCTCGATCTGCCCCGTGGCCAGGTGCGGGTTCTCGTTGCCCTCGGGCCGCTGGGCGACCTCGCCCGTCACCTGCAGCACGTACTCGGCGCGCAGCCCGTGCGCGACGGCCTCGTCCCGCACCACCACCTGGGCGATCCCCGACGCGTCCCGCAGGTCGACGAATGCGACCCCACCGTGATCGCGGCGCCGGTCCACCCAGCCCGTGAGGGTGACGGTGGAGCCGATGTGCTCGGCTCGCAACGAGCCGGCGTGGTGGGTGCGCAGCACGGAGAGTCCTTCAGGTCCGGGGGGCGACGCGCCGGGTGCGCGTCCCGACGATCATAGTTGCCGACCGGCGCCGCTCAGCCAGCGGCGGGGACCACGCGGGGCCACCAGTCGTCCGCAGGCGGCTCCCAGGCGCGGGCGTCCGCCGGCTGCTGGTCGCCCGAGCGGATGTCCTTCACCTCGTCGGCGCCGCCGCCCGCGTCGGCCGGCCCGGGGAACCACACGAACGGGATCCCGCGGCGGTCGGCGTGGCGGATCTGCTTGCCGAACTTCGCGGCCGACGGAGCGACCTCGACCGGGATGCCACGCGAGCGCAGCGCGGTCGCGATCGCCTCGGAACGGTGCCGGTCCTCCTCGTGCGCGACCGCGACGAGCACCGCGCTCGGCACCGCGCGCGTGGCCCGCACGAGCCCCGCCCCTAGCAGGCGCGACACCAGGCGCGACACGCCGATCGACAGCCCGACGCCCGGGTAGGAGTTCGCGCCGTCCGACGCGAGGGTGTCGTAGCGGCCGCCCGAGCAGATCGAGCCGAGCTGCTCGTGGCCGACGAGCACCGTCTCGTACACCGAGCCCGTGTAGTAGTCGAGCCCGCGAGCGATCTTCAGGTCCGCGACGACGACCCCCGGCGCGCGATCCGCCGCGGCGCGCACCAACTGCCCGAGCTCGGCGAGGCCCTCGTCGAGCAGCTCGTGGCCGGCGTGCCGCTCGACCGCCAGGGCCCGCACCCGCTCGACGACGTCCTCGTCGGACCCGCTGATCGCCGCGAGCTCGAGGCACGCCGCAGCCTGCTCGGGGGTGGCGCCGGCCTCCGCGACGAGCAGCCGCGCGACCGCGTCCGCGCCGATCTTGTCGAGCTTGTCGATGCCGCGCAGCACCGCCTCGACGTCGGACAGGCCGATGCCGCGGTAGAAGCCCTCGGCCACCTTGCGGTTGTTCACCAGGATGCGCACCGGGGGCAGCCCGATCGACTGCAGGGCGCCGAGCGCCTCCGCCATGACCAACGGCAGCTCGACCTCGTAGTGGTACGGCAGGTCCCCCGCGCCGACGACGTCGATGTCGGCCTGCGCGAACTCGCGGAATCGCCCGTCCTGCGGGCGCTCGCCGCGCCAGACCTTCTGGATCTGGTACCGCCGGAACGGGAAGGCCAGGTGCCCGCCGTTCTCCAGGACGTACCGCGCGAACGGCACGGTCAGGTCGAAGTGCAGGCCGAGCTGCGCCTTGTCCTCGGGCTCGTTCGGGTCCGCCTGCAGGCGGCGCAGCACATAGACCTCCTTGGAGGTCTCACCCTTGCGCAGCAGCTGGTCGAGCGGCTCGACCGCGCGCGTCTCGATCCCGGCGAAGCCGTGGAGCTCGAAGGTGCGTCGCAGCACGTCCAGCACGTGCTGCTCGACGATGCGGCCCTCGGGAAGCCACTCGGGGAATCCGGACAGGGGGGTCGGTCGCGCCATGGCGTCGATCCTCCCATCCCGACGGCCGTCGGACGCACGCCGTCCCAACCGCGCGCGGCACGGCTCACCTGAGGAACGGGTTGCGCGCCAACTCGTCGGCGACTGTGCTCGTCGGACCGTGGCCCGGCAGGACGACGAGTTCCGGGTCGAGTCGCGCGACGACCTCCCGCAGCGTCGCCCGCATGCGCGCGTCGTCGCCGCCGGGCAGGTCGGTGCGCCCGATCGTCCCGGCGAACAGCACGTCTCCCGTGAACGCGAGCGCGGGCGGTCCGTCGACCAGGTAGATCGTCGAGCCCTCCGTGTGGCCGGGAGCGTGGCGCGCGCGCACGGCGAGCGCGCCGAGCGGAAGCACGACGTCGTCGTCGCGGCCCACGACGAGCTCGGCCGTGCCGAACGTCCGGATGTCGGACGGCGCCCGGTACGCCCGCGGGTCGGCGCCCGCCGCGGCCAACGCCTGCGCCAACGGGCCCGACGGGTCGTGCGCCGCGCCGCCCAACGGGCCGAGCGTCCCGAACGGGTCGGCCAGGCGGTACGCGTCGGCCGCGTGCACCCACACCGGGACGCCGAGCGCGTCGGCCACGTCCGCCGCGTCCCACGTGTGGTCGACGTGCCCGTGCGTGAGCAGCACGCCGCACGGCGCCAGCCCTCGCTCCTCCACGACGCTCACGACTGAGGCCGTCACCAGGGCGCCCGGATCGACGACGACGCACGCGCCCGCGTCCGCGATCACCGAGCAACGCGCGCCGAACACACCAGAGACGACTGTGTAGACCTGCACTCCCCGACCGTAGAGTCGTCCCCGCAGGCCACGCACGCCGTGAGCCTGCCTAGACTGTGCGGGGTTCCTTCATGCAGTGCGGCGGGGGCGATGCGCTCGCCGCGCGCACATTCATCACGCGGGGAGTGTGGGTGGCCAGCAAGCACGATCGCCAGCGCGAGTACGAGCGTCGGCGGTACGAGGAGTGGCAGGCGCGTCAGGCCAAGAACCAGGCCAAGCGCAGGCGGCGCAACCAGTGGATCGCCGGCGGTGTCGTGGGCGCGCTCGTGGCCGTGATCGTCGTCGTCGCCGTCGTGACCTCCGGGGACGACGACACGCCCGCGGCAGCCGACCCGTCCGCGACCGCGACCGCCTCGGCGCAGGCGCCCGAGCCGACTCCGCTGCCCGCACGCACGCCCTCGTTCTCCGAGGTCCCGGACCCGAGCACCGCGCAGGCGCGCACCTGGACCGGCGACCTGACCCTCAACTCCGGGGTCGTGCCGATCGAGCTCGACGGCAAGGCCGCGCCCCAGGCGGTCGCGAACTTCGTCGCACTCGCGCAGGACGGCTACTTCGACGGGACCAAGTGCCACCGCCTGGTCACCTCCGGCATCTACGTGCTCCAGTGCGGCGACCCGACCGCGACCGGCATGGGCGGCCCCGGCTACGAGTGGGGCCCGATCGAGAACGCGCCCGCCGACAACCTGTACCCCGCGGGCACCATCGCGATGGCGCGCGTCGGCAACGACGCGAACTCCATGGGCTCGCAGTTCTTCCTGGTCTACCAGGACAGCAATATCCCGTCGGATTCGGCGGGCGGCTACACCGTGTTCGGCCACATGTCGTCCGCAGGAGTGGACGTCGTGAAGGCCATCGCCGACGCCGGCACCGTGGACGGCACGCCTGATGCCGCCCCGAAGTCGGACGTCATCATCGAGGGAGTGAAGATCCAGTGACGCAGACCCCAGACACCACGTCCGCGCCCGAACCCGAGCCCACTCCCGAGGCAGCTCCCCCGGCCGACACGTCCACAGCCCCTGTCGCAGACGCTGAGCTCGTCGCAGACGCTGAGCTTGTCGCAGACGCTGAGCTTGTCGCAGAGGCAGAGGTTGCCGCCGAGGCAGAGCCCGCCGCCGAGGCAGAGGTTGCCGCTGAGGCAGAGCCTGCCGCTGAGGCAGAGGTTGTCGCCGAGGCCGAGCCAGTCGCCGCGGCAGAGCCCGCTGCCGAGACCGTTGCGGCGGCAGCACCCAAGCCGAGCCCGCGGCCCAGCCCGGCCACCGTCCGCCCTGCGCCCCGACCGATTCCACGGCCGGCGCCGAGCGCGCCCGCAGCTCCCTCCGCGCCCGTGCCGCCGCCCGCCGACGCCGCCGAGGCAGCGCTCGCGGCGACATTCGGCTCGGTCGACGAGGACGGCACCGTGCACGTGCGGGAGTCCGCCGGCGATCGCGTCGTCGGGCAGTTCCCGGGCGCCACCGCCGAGGAGGCGCTGGCCCTCTACGTGCGCCGCTTCCTCGACCTCCAGGCCAAGGTCGCGGTCTTCGAGGCCCGGCTCGGCGCCGCCGACCTCGCCGTGAAGGAGATCGACCAGACGCTCGCGCGCCTGACCGAGGAGCTCGCGGAGCCCGCCGCGGTCGGCGACCTGGACGGCCTGCGGGCCCGCCTCGACGCCCTGCGGGGTGTCGCGGCCGAGCGCCGCGCGCAGGCCGAGGTGGAGCGCCAGGCGGCGCGTGCCGCCGCGGTGGAGGCCCGCGCGGCGATCGTGGACCAGGCCGAGCGCATCGCCGCGACGGACCCGTCGCGCATCCAGTGGCGCCCCGCGGGCGAGCAGTTGCGTCAGCTGTTGGAGCAGTGGAAGGAGGCGCAGCGCAGCGGACCGCGCCTCGACCGCGCCACCGAGGAGGACCTCTGGAAGCGGTTCAGCCACGCGCGCACGACCTTCGACCGTGAGCGCCGGCACTACTTCGCTGAGCTGGAGGCGCGGAACACGACGGCCCGCGAGGCGAAGGAGCACCTGGTCGCCGAGGCCGAGAAGCTCCAGACGAGCACCGAGTGGGGCGCCACCGCCGCCGCGTTCCGTGACCTGATGACGCAGTGGAAGGCCGCGGGCCGGGCCAGCCGCGCGGACGACGACGCGCTGTGGGCGCGTTTCCGTGGCGCACAGGACGCGTTCTTCGCGGCCCGGGATTCGCACAACGCGGCCACTGACGCCGAGTTCGGCGCCAACCTCCAGGTCAAGGAGCAGCTCCTCGCCGAAGCCGAGGCCCTGCTCCCGGTCAAGGACCTCGGGGCCGCCAAGCAGGCGATCCGCGGGATCCAGGACCGCTGGGAGGCCGCCGGCAAGGTGCCCCGGGGCGACCTCCAGCGGGTCGAGGCGCGCCTGCGCGCGGTCGAGACCGCGATCCGCGACGCGGAGCAGTCGCAGTGGCAGCGCACCAACCCGGAGACGCGAGCGCGCGCCGAGGGCGCGGCGGCCCAGCTCGAGCAGGCGATCGTCGCGCTCGAGGCGGACCTCGCGAAGGCCGAGAAGGCGGGCGACAAGCGCAAGATCGCGGACGCGAAGGCCGCGCTCGACGCTCGCCGCGCGTGGCTCGAGCAGGTGCAGCGCGCGGCGCAGGACGCTCGCGGCTGACGCCTTCGAGCCGGCGCGGGCCGGCCCTCGCTCCCCCACGTGCGACATCTGTCCACAGGGGCCACGAGCGGGGGCCGGCCCGTCCGGCATCCTGGGCGCGTGCACGCACCCCAGCCGTCGTCCGTCGTCCACTCGCTCTGGGCGCCCGTGTCGGCATGGGCCGGTGTCGTCCGTCGTCGCGAAGTGCCGCGCGCGGACTGGGCGGGGATGCTCAGGGACGGCGCCCTGGCGCCGCTGTGGGGCGACGCGGCGTTCGTCGGGGCCAGCGAGCCGACTGCAGCCGACCGGGCACGCGCCCTGGCGCCGCTGGTGCCCGCGCGGGGGGTCGTCGCCCGGCAGTCCGCGGTGTGGGTCCACACCGGCTCGCACGCGCCGCGGCGCGCCGATGTGGCGATCCCCCTGGGCGCCCGGCGCCCGGCGGCCCATCCCGAGCGGACCGTCACGGAGGCGACGCTCGACCCGTCGGGGATCGTGCTCCTGGGCGGGGTGCGGGTGACCTCGGTCCAGCGCACCGGGATCGACGTCGCCCGTTGGCTGGACCCCGTGCACGCCGAGCCGCTGCTCGCGGCCCTCGTCGCGTGCGGATTCGACGCCCACAGCGCGAGCGCCGACCTCGAGCACGCGGGTGGCCGCCACGTCGTCCGGGCGAGGGCGGTGTTGCGCGGCCTCGCGGGCGTCAGCGGATGACGGGCTCCTCGGCGGCCTTGGCGCCCGTGATCCGATAGACGTCGAACACTCCCTCGACCTTGCGGACGGCGGACAGCACCGATGCGAGGTGGGACGGCTCGGCCATCTCGAACACGAACCGGGACATCGCGACCCGGTCGCGGGACGTCGAGACGGACGCCGACAGGATGTTCACGTGGTGGTCGGACAGCACCCGCGTCACGTCCGACAGGAGCCGGGAGCGGTCGAGCGCCTCCACCTGGATCTGGACCAGGAACAGCGAGGTCGAGTTGTGGCTCCACTCGACGTCGACCATCCGCTCGGGCTGGCGCCGCAGCTGGTCCACGTTGATGCAGTCGGTCCGGTGCACGGAGACCCCGGCGCCGCGCGTGATGAAGCCGACGATGTCGTCCCCAGGAACCGGGGTGCAGCACTTGGCGAGCTTGACCCAGATGTCGTCGACGCCCTTCACGACGACGCCTGGGTCGCCCGTGCGGACCCGACGCGCCGCGGGACCCGGTCGCGTGGTCTCCGCCAGGTCCTCCTCGGCGCCCGTCTCGCCGCCGAGCGACGCCACGAGCTTCTGCACGACGCTCGCCGCCGAGGCCTGGCCCTCACCGACCGCCGCGTACAGGCCCGAGACGTCCGGGAACCGCATCTCGGTGGCGACCGCGACGAGGGCCTCGTGGGAGAGCATCCGCTGGATCGGGAGGTTCTGCTTGCGCATCGCCTTCGCGATCGCGTCCTTGCCGTGCTCGATCGCCTCCTCGCGGCGCTCCTTGGAGAACCACTGGCGGATCTTGTTGCGCGCGCGTGGGCTCTTCACGAAGCCCAGCCAGTCGTGCGACGGCCCCGCCGTCTCCGACTTGGATGTGAAGACGTCGACGACGTCGCCGTTCTCGAGCGTGGAGTCGAGCGGCACGAGGCGGCCGTTGACGCGCGCGCCCATCGTCCGATGCCCGACCTCGGTGTGGACCGCGTACGCGAAGTCGACCGGGGTCGAGCCCTGCGGCAGCCCGATCACGTCGCCCTTGGGGGTGAACACGTAGACCTCGGACCCGGCGATCTCGAATCGCAGCGAGTCCAGGAACTCGCTGGGGTCGGCGGTCTCCTTCTGCCAGTCGACGAGCTGGCGCAACCACGCCATGTCGCCGTTCGCGGTGGCCTCCGCGCCACCCGAGCCCTTGGAGTTCTCCTTGTACTTCCAGTGCGCCGCGACGCCGTACTCGGCGCGCCGGTGCATGTCGTGCGTCCGGATCTGGATCTCCACGGGCTTGCCGCCGGGCCCGATCACGGTCGTGTGCAGCGACTGGTACAAGTTGAACTTGGGCATCGCGATGTAGTCCTTGAACCGGCCGGGCACCGGGTTCCATCGCGCGTGCAGCGCTCCGAGCGCGCCGTAACAGTCCCGGACCGTGTCGACCAGCACCCGCACGCCGACCAGGTCGTAGATGTCGGCGAAGTCGCGGCCGCGCACGATCATCTTCTGGTAGATCGAGTAGTAGTGCTTGGGCCGCCCGGTCACCGTGGCCTTGATCTTCGACGAGCGCAGGTCCGACCCGACCTGCTCACGCACGAGCGCGAGGTACTCCTCGCGCGCCGGCGCCCGCTCCGCGACGAGGTGCACGATCTCGTCGTAGACCTTGGGGTAGAGCGTCGCGAACGACAGGTCCTCGAGCTCCCACTTGATCGTGTTCATGCCCAGGCGGTGCGCGAGCGGCGCGTAGATCTCGAGCGTCTCGCGGGCCTTCTTCTCGGCCGACGTCGCGGCGACGAACTTCCAGGTCCGCGCGTTGTGGAGGCGGTCGGCGAGCTTGATGACGAGCACGCGGATGTCGCGCGCCATCGCGACCACCATCTTGCGGACCGTCTCGGCCTGGGCCGCGTCGCCGTAGGTGACCTTGTCGAGCTTGGTCACGCCGTCGACGAGCATCGCGACCTCGGGGCCGAACTCCTGGCGGAGCTGGTCGAGCGAGTAGTCGGTGTCCTCGACCGTGTCGTGCAGCAGCGCCGCGACCAGCGTGGACGGCGTCATGCCGAGCTCCGCCAGGATCGTCGCGACCGCGACGGGGTGCGTGATGTACGGGTCGCCGCTCTTGCGGAGCTGGCCGCGGTGCGCGCGCTCGGCGACGACGTACGCCTGCTCCACCGCGGTGAGGTCCGCCTTGGGATGGTTGGCGCGCGCGGCCTGGAGCACAGGCTCGAGCGCCGGGAACGCGGCCGAGCGCGCGCCGAACCGGGGAAGGCGCGAGCGCATCCTGGCCGCGGGCGTGGCGCCCGTGTCCGTGCTCGGGTTCGTCCCTGTGGTCGGTGCGGCGAGGTCCTCGGCCAATCCGTCCCCTCCCCTGGCTGGAGCCGTTCGCACGAGTCTACGGCGCGCGGAGATGAGAGGTTGACCATGGCTGTGCCATGGTCAACCGGGAGTCACTCGACCGTGACCAGCGCGTCCACAGGGTGGGCGCCTAGGCGGGCGCGGCCGTCGAGCGCGGCGAGCTCGACGAGGAACGCCAGGCCGACGACCTCCGCCTGGCAGTGCTCGAGCAGCGCCACCGTCGCGGCTGCCGTCCCGCCGGTGGCGAGCACGTCGTCGACGACCAGCACTCGCGCGCCGGCGGGCACCGTGAACGGGTGGATCTCCACGGTCGCCTCGCCGTACTCGAGCGAGTACGACTCGGAGGCCACCGGGCCGGGGAGCTTGCCGGCCTTGCGGACCGGGATCAGGCCCGCGCCGAGCGCGGTCGCCAGCGGCGCCGCCAAGAGGAACCCGCGCGCCTCCATGCCCGCGACCAGGTCCACGGGGCCCGGCGCGGCCGCGGCCATCGTCGCCACGACGCCGGCGAACGCGTGCGCGTCCGCGAGCAGAGGCGTGATGTCCCGGAACAGGACGCCGGGCTGCGGGTAGTCCGGGACGAGGCGCACCAGCTCCTCGACCCGCCGCAGCACGGCGTCCCGTCCGGGGACGTCGGCTGATCCGAGCGTCACTTGCCTCGCCCGCGGCGCTTGGGCTGGGCGCCCTGGCCCCGGTGGGCGCCGGGACGCAGCTGGCCGGCCGCGGTCGAGCCGCTCGCGGAGGCGAGCGCGACCGTGTCGGCGTCGTCTCCGGCTGCGGCGCGGGCGCGCAGGACCTTGGCGGTGTGCGCCTTGATCTTCGGCTCCCGCTCGCGGAACGTCACCTCGAGCGGCGTGGCGATGAAGACCGACGAGAACGTGCCGACCGCCATGCCGATGAACAGCGCGAGCGCGATGTCACGCAGCGAGCCCGTGCCAAGGACGAATGCCCCGACGACGAGGATCGCGCTGACCGGGAGGAGCGCCACGACCGAGGTGTTGATCGAGCGGACCAGGGTCTGGTTGACCGCGAGATTCGCCTTCTCGGCGTACGTGAACCGCGACTGGTCGAGCGTGTCCGCGGTGTTCTCACGCACCTTGTCGAACACGACGACCGTGTCGTAGATCGAGTACCCCAGGATCGTCAGGAAGCCGATGACCGTGGCCGGGGTCACCTCCCAGCCGACGGCGGCGTAGATGCCGACCGTGATCACGAGGTCGTGCGCCAACGCGAGCAGCGCCGAGGCCGCCATACGCCAGTTGCGGAAGTAGAGCGTCATGACCGCGGCGACGAAGATCAGGAAGAAGAAGATGCCCTGGATCGCCTTGCGCGACACGTCCTGGCCCCAGGTGGGGCCGATGAACGCGCTGGTCACGGCCTCCGGCCCGACCCCGAACGCGTCCTGGAGCTGCGAGCTGACCGCCTCGACCTGCTCGTTGGACAGCTCGGACGTCTGGATCCGCAGCGAGTTGCTGCCGAGGTTCGTGACCTCGGGCGACTCGCCCGGCGCCACGTCGAGCACGGCGTCGATCGCAGTCGCCTGGTCGTCGGACCCCGAGGCGCCCGAGACGACGAACTCGGAGCCGCCGCGGAACTCGATGCCGGGGTTCAGCCCGGGCTGGAAGATCAGGATCCCGGTCACGACGACCAGGACGGCCGAGATCCAGTACCAGATCTTGCGCTTGCCGACGATGTCGTACGACCGACGGCCGGTGTAGAGGTCGTTGCCCCACTGGGCGAATCCGGCGGCCATCAGTGCTCGCTCCCCTCGGGGCGGGTGCGGTCCGCGGCGGCGTTGTCGCCGTCCGTCGGTCCGGTGTCTGGCGGTGCGTCGGCGGCCGGCGCGTCGTCTACCTCGTCGGCTGCCACGGGCGCGTCGGCGATCGCCGCGGCACGCGCGGCCGCGCGGCGCTCGGCGATGGTGAGGCCGTCCTGCGGCGCGGGAGCCGTCGCGCTGCGTGCGCCGGCCGGGACCGGCATGGGCAGCTCGGCGTCGTCGTCCGAGGTCCGCGGCCCCGTGACGACCTTGCCGCGGCCCACGTAGCGCACGCCGGGGGCGCCCAGGCGACGCGGGTCGAGGCCGGAGGCCGGGTGCCCGCCGCCGAAGAACTTCGTCTTGGCGATGAGCTCCATGACGGGGTGCGTGAACATGAACACGACGATGACGTCGATCACCGTGGTGATGCCGAGTGTGAACGCGAAGCCGCGCACGCCGCCGACCGCGGTGGCGTACAGCACGATGGCCGCGATCAGGTTGACGGTGTCGGACGCCAGGATCGTGCGCTTGGCGCGGTCCCATCCGCGCTCCACCGAGGCGCCGAGCGTGCGGCCCTCACGGAGCTCGTCACGGATGCGCTCGAAGTACACGATGAACGAGTCGGCGGTGATGCCGATCGCGACGATCAAGCCCGCGACGCCGGGGAGCGAGAGCCGGTAGCCCTGCGTCCACGACAGCAGCGTGATCACGCCGTAGGTCAGGACGGCCGCGACCACGAGCGAGCCGACGGTCAGGAGGCCCAGCGCGCGGTACTGCAGCAGCGAGTACACGACGACGAGGGCCAGGCCGATGAGGCCTGCGAGCAGACCCTTCTCGAGCTGCTCGCTGCCGAGCGTCGCGGAGATCTGCTCCTGGCTCTTGACCTCGAACGTCAGCGGGAGCGAGCCGTAGTTCAGCTGGTTGGCGAGCAGTGCCGCCGAGCTGGGCGTGAACGAGCCCGAGATCTCGGCCCGGCCGTTCGGGATCGCGCTGCTGACGCTCGGCGCCGAGATCACGAGGCCGTCGAGCACCATCGCGAACTGGTTCTGCGGCGGCGAGAGCGTCGCGAGCCGCGCGGTGACGTCCGCGAACTCGTCGGCGCCCTTCGACGTGAACTCCATGTTCACGACGTTGCGCGGGCCCTGCGTGCCGTTCTGGAGGACTTCCTTGCCCGAGCTCGCGCTCTTGATCTCGGTGCCCTCGATCTCGACCGGGCCCAGGATGTACTTGGTGCCGTCGGAGACGTTGACGTTGCCTTCCTTGGTGACGCCACACGCCACGAGAGCGGCGTCGCTCTTGCCCGAGTCGCCGCCCGCGAGGTTCTCGGCGAGCGTGCAGTCGAGCGAGTCGAACTGCTTCTGCACCTCGGGCGTGATCCAGTACGCCGCGTCGCTCGCGCTCTGGGGCTCGGACTTCGCGGGCGTCGTCGCCGCGGGGGTCGGCTCAGGCGTCGCCTCAGCCGTCGGCTCGGCGGTCGCGTCGCCGGAGGCGCCCTCGCTCGCCTCCGCTGATGCGGAGGCCTCGGGAGTGGGCTCGGCCGACGGGTCGACCGTCGGCGCCGCGCCGCCCATCGTCAGCACCGGGCGGAAGTTCATCTGCGCCGAGCGCCGCACCAGGTCGATCGTCTCCTGGCTCGGCTGGCCGGGAAGCGCGACGACGATGTTGTTGCCGCCCTGGCTCGTGATCTCAGCCTCGGAGACACCCGATCCGTCGACTCGCTGCCGGATGACGTTGATCGCCTGCTGGATGTCCTCCGACGTGACCTCCTCGTCGTTCGTCGAGGTCGGCGTCAGGATGATCTGCGTCCCGCCCTCGAGGTCGAGGGCGAGCTTCGGCGTCCAGGTGGCGTCGGAGAACTTGGTGCCGGCGAAGATCGTGCCGAACAAGGCCACGACGATCAGGAGCAGCAACAGCAGCGTGCGCACCGGCCTGCGGCGGCGTGTGGGAGGGGCCAACGGAAATCTTCTCTCGTGCGCGCACCGGCTGGGCGCCAGCCGGTGGGGTTCTAGGCCCGGCGGTGTGCCGCCGGGCCACGTGGCTTACTTCTGGTCGGGCTCGTCATCCTTGCGCACCGGCGGCAGCGAGGACAGGTCATCCGGGACGTCGATGACCTCGTCGTCGGCGAAGTCGTCGTCCTGGGCGGCCTCGTCGAGGTCCGAGTCGTCCTCGACCGGCTTCTCGACCCGCTTCGAGATGGCCTGCAGGACCCAACGGGTCCGACCGGCGCCCGGCGTCGCCTCGAGCGTGACGGCGTCGTCGTCGATCGCCACCACGGTCCCGAGCATCCCCGAGGCCGTCATGACCTCGTCTCCAACCTCGAGGCCCTTGCGGAAGTCGGCCTGCGTCTGCTGCTGCTTACGCGTGCGGCGCGACATGAACCAGAACAGGGCCACCGCGCCGATCATCAGGATGAACAGCATGGGGCTTCCGCCGCCGCCGCTCGGGGCGGCGGCAGACTTCTCGGCGAGTGTGGCGCTGAGCTCAATCACAGGGACGTCCTTAAGTCACGAGCGTGTCGGCCGCAGTCTAGGCGCAGCGGCCCGGACCTCCAACGCGCGGCCGGGCGGCCGGGTTCCCACGGCCGCGCCCAAGCGTCCCATGCTCAGCCGAAGAGCGTTCCCCGCTCCACGGGCGGCGTCAGACCCAGGTGCGTCCACGCGGCGGGGAGGGCGACGCGGCCGCGCGGTGTGCGGCCCACGAGTCCCTCGCGCACGAGGAACGGCTCCGCGACCGTCTCCACGGTCTCAGGCTCCTCCCCCACGGCGACGGCGAGCGTCGTCAGACCCACCGGGCCGCCCCCGAATCGCTCGCACAGCGCGCGCAGCACGGAGCGGTCCAGCCGATCGAGCCCGCGCTCGTCGACCTCGTAGACCTCGAGCGCCGCGCGCGCCGCCGCCAGGCTCAGCGTCCCGTCTCCGCGCACCTCGGCCCAGTCGCGCACGCGCCGCAGGAGGCGGTTCGCGATGCGCGGCGTGCCACGCGAGCGCGACGCGATCTCACGGGCGGCGGCGCCCGCGAGCGGAACCCCGAGCAGGCCGGCCGAGCGCAGGAGCACCTGTTCGAGCTCGTCGTCGGCGTAGAAGTCCAGATGGCCCGTGAAGCCGAAGCGGTCGCGCAGCGGCGCCGGGAGCAGGCCTGCGCGCGTGGTCGCGCCGACGACGGTGAACGGCGGCAGCGCGAGCGGGATCGCGCTGGCGCCCGCTCCCTTGCCGACGACCACATCGACGCGGAAGTCCTCCATCGCGACGTAGAGCAACTCCTCGGCGGGGCGGGCGATGCGGTGGATCTCGTCGAGGAAGAGCACCTCGCCCTCCTCGAGCGAGGACAGCACCGCCGCGAGGTCCCCCGCGTGCTGGATCGCGGGCCCGCTCGTGACGCGCAGCGACGCGCCGAGCTCGGCCGCGATGATCATCGCCAACGTCGTCTTGCCCAGGCCCGGCGGGCCCGAGAGCAGCACGTGGTCCGGCGCGCGACCGCGTCCGCGGGCCGCCTCCAGCACCAACGAGAGCTGATCGCGCACGACGCGCTGCCCGACGAACTCGCGCAGGCTGCGTGGGCGCAGTGCGGCCTCGGCGGCGCGCTCGAGGTCGTCCGCGCCCGGCCGCACGAGGGACTCGGCGGGGAAACGCTCGGTCACGAGCTCGTCGTCGTCAGCCACGACCGCCCCCGAGTGTCCGCAGCGCGGCCCGCAAGACACCCGCGACCTCGTGGGCGGCGATCGGCCCCTCGACGTCGGCGAGCACGACCGCGACCGCCTCCTCCGCGACCTTGGTGTTCCACCCGAGCCCGACGAGCGCGTCCACGACCTGCTGTCGGTGATCCCCAGGCCCCGCGGGCGCGGCGGCCTGCCCGCCGCCGGCGAGCACCGGCGACGGCGCCCCCAGGCGGTCCTTGAGCTCGAGGACGATGCGCTGCGCGCCCTTGCGTCCGATGCCCGGGACACGCTCGAGCGCCTTGAGGTCCTCGTCCGCGACCGCGCGCCGCAGGCCGTCGGGCGTGTGCACCGCGAGCATCGCGAGCGCGAGCCGCGGCCCGACGCCGCTGACGGTCTGCACGGTCTCGAAGACCTCGCGCTCGTCGTCCTCGGCGAAGCCGAAGAGCGTGAGCGAGTCCTCCCGGACCACGAGGGACGTGTGCAGGATCGCGTCGGAGCCGACGCGCAACGTCGCGAGCGTCGCGGGCGTGGCCTGCACGAGCATCCCGACACCGCCGACCTCGACCACGGCCGCATCCAACCGGACCGCGAGCACCGTCCCACGCACCGAAGCGATCACAGTCCGCCCTCCCGTCGTTCCGCGTCCTGGGGCCCATCGGGCCGCGCGGACAACCCTGCCACACCAGCGAACAGTTGTACGAATGACACGCGCCGTCAGCGCCGAGCGGCCTGCTCCGCGGCGGCCCATGCCTGCTGCGCGGGCGTCAGCGCCGACGGCGGCCGCTGCGGCGCGCCCAGGGCGCCCGCGGGGCGCCACAGGTGGCAGATCGCCAGCGCCAACGCGTCTGCCGCGTCCGCGGGCTTGGGCAGCTCGTCGAGCGAGAGCAACCGCGCGACCATGGTCTGCACCTGCAGCTTGCCCGCGCGCCCGTTGCCCGTCACGGCCGCCTTGACCTCCGACGGCGTGTGCATCGCGACCGGGATCCGGCGCCGCGCGGCCGCGACCATCGCGATGCCCGCGACCTGCGCGGTGCCCATCACGGTGCTCACGTTGTGCTGCGCGAACACGCGCTCCACCGCGAGCGTGTCGGGCGCGTGCTCCTCCAGGACCTCCTCGATGCGCCGCTCGATCACGAGCAGCCGCTGGTCGACGTCCAGGCCCGGGTCAGATCGGGCCACGTCGACCGCGACAAGCCGCACGCGCCGCCCCGGCAAGCCGTCGACCACCCCCAGCCCACAGCGGGTGAGGCCTGGGTCGACACCGAGAACGCGCACCCGGGCATCGTCGCACCCCGAGCGCCCTGGGCCCGCCGCCACACACCGTGCGCGACGAACGCCACCTGACGCGCGTGCGGGTCAGTCGTTCTCGAGCTCGGCCATGACCTCGTCGGAGGCGTCGAAGTTCGCGTAGACGTTCTGCACATCGTCGGAGTCCTCGAGCGCGTCGATCAACCGCAGGATCTTGCGGGCGCCCTCGGCGTCCACCTCGATCTGCGTGGCGGGCCACCAGACGACGTCCGCGGAGTCGTACTCGATGCCGGCGGCCTGGAGTGCTGTGCGGACGGGGACCAGGTCGGTCGCCTCGGAGAGCACCTCGAACGCCTCGCCGAGGTCGTTGACCTCCTCGCCGCCCGCGTCCAGGACCGCCTCCATGACAGCGTCCTCGTCGGTGCCCTCCTTGGGCACGATGACGACGCCCTTGCGCGAGAACAGGTACGAGACCGAGCCCGGGTCCGCCATCTGGCCGCCGTTGCGGGTGAACGCCACGCGCACGTCGGAGGCGGCACGGTTGCGGTTGTCGGTCAGGCACTCGACCAACACCGCGACGCCGCCGGAGCCGTAGCCCTCGTACATGATCGTCGTGTAGTCGGCGCCGCCGGCCTCCTGGCCGGAGCCGCGCTTGACCGCACGGTTGATGTTGTCGATCGGGACCGAGTTCTTCTTCGCCTTCTGGACGGCGTCGAACAACGTGGGGTTGCCTGCGAGGTCACCCCCGCCCGTACGCGCGGCAACCTCGATGTTCTTGATGAGCTTCGCGAAGAGCTTGCTCCGCTTGGCGTCGACCACGGCCTTCTTGTGCTTGGTGGTGGCCCACTTGGAGTGACCCGACATCGGCTAGCTACCCCGGCTCTCACGGACGATTTCGACGAACAGACGGTGCACCCGGGTGTCGCCGGTGACCTCAGGATGGAACGAGGTCACGAGCAGCGGACCCTGGCGGACTGCGACGATCCTACCGGCGGCCGGCCCACCTTCTACCCGGCCGACGACGTGGGCGGCCGGACCGACCTCCTCGACCCACGGCGCGCGGATGAACACCGCGTGCAACGGGCCGTCGTCGATGCCCTCGATCGCGAGGTCGGACTCGAACGAGTCGACCTGCCGGCCGAACGCGTTGCGGCGCACCGTGATGTCCACGCCGCCGAGCGTCTGCTGCCCCTCGATGCCGCCCTCGATCCGGTCGGCCAGCAGGATCATGCCCGCGCACGACCCGTACGCGGGCATACCCCCGCGCAGGCGCGCGCGCACGGGCTCGAACAGCTCGAACGCGCGCAGGAGCTTGTCGATCGTGGTGGACTCGCCCCCGGGGATGACGAGCGCGTCGACCGCGTCGAGCTCGGACCGGCGCCGCACGCCGACGGCGCGCACGCCGACCGACTCGAGCGCGTGCACGTGCTCGCGCACGTCGCCTTGCAGGGCCAGGACGCCGACGGTGGGACTCACGGCGCAGATCTTAGGTCGCCCGGCCGCTGGCCCTACCGCGCCGCCACGGCGTGGACACCGCCCCTGGGGGCGCCGACGACCTCGTCGGCCAGCCGTCGCAGGCCCTCCTCGAGCTCGTCGCGCGGCGCGGCGAGGCTCACGCGGACCATGCCCGCGGCCCGCGCGCCGAACGTCGAGCCGGGCGCCACCGCGACGTGCCGACGCGCCAGGAGCCGGCGCGCGAAGGCGTCGGTGTCCGCCTCCCCCACGTCCACCATCAGGTAGAAAGCGCCGTCGGGCTCGACGAGACGGAGCCCGCGCCCGCGCAGCAGAGCCACGGCCAGGTCGCGCCGCTCGCGGTACGACGAGACCGCGTCGTCCACCCAGCCCTGCGGGCCGGTGAGCGCCGCGAGGGCCGCGTGCTGGCTCGCGGTCGACGGGCAGGCCACGGTCGCCTCGGCGAGGTGGCCGAACGACTCGACGAGGTCGTCGTCCGGGAGCACCGCGAAGCCCGCGCGCCAGCCTGTCATCGCGAAGGTCTTGGACAGCGAGTGGAACGTCAGGACCCGGCCGTCGTCGTCGAACGCCGCCGCGCCCACGTGCGGCACGCCGAAGGTGATGGCCTCGTAGCACTCGTCGGACAGCACCCACAGGTCGTGCCGCCGGGCCAGGTCGACCAGCGCCGCCACGACGTCGGCCGGGTAGACCGCGCCCGTCGGATTGTTGGGCGAGCAGACGACGAGCGCGCGCGTCCGCGGCGTGATCGCGGCCTCGACCTGCGCCGGGTCCGGGACGAAGCCGCGCTCCGCGCGGGTCGGATAGAAGCCGACGGCGGCGTGCGCGGCGGCCGCCGCCATCGCCCAGTTGGGGAACATCGGGTCCGGCAGCAGCACCTCGTCGCCTGGCCCGAGCAGCGTCGCGAACGCCATCGTCAGCCCGTGCATCGCGCCGTGCGTGACGACGACCCGCGCGGGATCGACGGCCGCGCCCGTGCGGCGCGCCACCCGGTCGGCCGCGGCCGCCCGCAGCTCGGGGATGCCGAGGCTCGACGAGTAACCGAGCCGACCGTCGGCGGCCGCACGCGCGACTGCCTCGAGGACGTGCGGCGGCGGGCTGGAGTCGGGCTCGCCGATCTCCAGGTGGATCGCGAGCGGGTCCCGCAGCGCGAGGTCCATGAGGGCGCGGATGCCGGAGCGCGGGATGCGCGCGACCGGCGAGGTGGGTGATGGGGTCGCCATCAGCCGAACCTACTCCCGGGAGGTCACACGGACGTTACCGACCGGTACGCCTGATCTACGCGTGTCTCCGTGCGGCACGACGAGGGCCCCGGAGCCGGCCTGCTCGCCGGCTCCGGGGCCCTCGTCGGTCTTGCTCCGCGTCAGGCGACGCGGGTGCTCTCGTCGCCGATCTTGTGCACGACGATGGAGTTGGTCGAGCCGACGACGCCCACGGGCGCGCCCGATACGACGACCACGTAGTCGCCGACCTCGGCCAGGCCGTTGGCGCGCAGCGTCTGGTCGACCTGGTGCACCATCTCGTCGGTGCTCGCGACCTGCGGCACCTGGTACGTCTGCGTGCCCCACGACAGCGACAGCACGTTGCGCACCGCCTGGACGGGCGTGAACGCCAGCAGCGGGATCGACGAGCGCAGGCGCGACATGCGGCGCGCCGAGTCGCCCGACTGCGTGAACGTGACCAGGTACTTCACGCCGATGCGCTCGCCGATCTCGGCGGCCGCCCGCGTGATCGCGCCACCACGGGTGTGCGGCGTCGAGCCGAGCGGCGCGATGCGCTCGCGGCCCAGCTCCTCGGTCGCCTCGATGATGCGGGCCATCGTGCGGACCGTCTCGATCGGGTAGGCGCCCACCGAGGTCTCGCCCGAGAGCATGACCGCGTCGGCTCCGTCGAGCACCGCGTTGGCGCAGTCGGAGGTCTCGGCGCGCGTGGGACGCGGGTTCGTCGTCATGGACTCGAGCACCTGCGTGGCCACGATGACCGGCTTGGCGTTGCGGCGGGCGAGCTCGACCGCGCGCTTCTGCACGAGCGGGACCTGCTCGAGCGGGAGCTCGACGCCCAGGTCGCCACGGGCCACCATGATGCCGTCGAACGTGGCGACGATCTCCGCGAGGTTCTCGACGGCCTGCGGCTTCTCGATCTTGGCGATGACCGGGACGATCCGGCCCTCCTCCTCCATGATCCGGCGCACGTCGTCGTAGTCGGCGGCGTTGCGGACGAAGGACAGCGCGATGAAGTCCGCGCCCTGGGCCAGGCCCCAACGCAGGTCCGCCTCGTCCTTGTCGCTCATGGCCGGCACGGAGACCGCGACGCCCGGGAGGTTGAGGCCCTTGTTGTTGGACACCGGGCCCGGGACCTCGACGCGCGTGACGACGTCGTTGCCGGTGACCTCGACGACGCGCACGAGGACCTTGCCGTCGTCGATCAGGATCGGGTCGCCGGGGCTCACGTCGCCCGTCAGGCCCTTGAACGTCGTCGAGACACGCTCCTTGGTGCCCTCGACGTCGTCGGTCGTGATGACGAAGGTGTCGCCGACCGCGAGGTCGTGCTTGCCCTCGACGAACCGGCCGAGCCGGATCTTCGGGCCCTGCAGGTCCACCAGCACCGCGACCGAGCGGCCCGACGTCTCCGCCGCCGCGCGGACGTTCGCGATGACCTTGGCGTGCTCGGAAGCCTCGCCGTGGCTGCGATTGATGCGGGCAACGTCCATGCCCGCGTCGACAAGTGCCTGGACCTGCTCGAGGGACTCCGTCGCGGGTCCCAGCGTGCAGACGATCTTTGCTCTACGCATGAAGGCGAGCCTATGCCTTTCGGTGGTGATGGGTCGGTCCGAACGTCCTGCCGGACCGCCTGGCCCGCCAGATAACGCGCCGGAGGTCAGGGGCGGAGCGCCACCGTCGATGCGGTGACCGGAGCGGGGAGCTCCGTGGCGCCCGAGAGGTACTCGTCGACCGCGGCCGCTGCGGCGCGGCCCTCGGCGATCGCCCAGACGACGAGCGACTGCCCGCGCCCGGCGTCGCCGGCGACGAACACGCCCGGCACGGTCGTCGAGAAGTCCTCGGCGCGCACGACGAGGCCGCGCTCGGTGAGGTCGACGCCGAGCTGGTCGGTGATCGTGGCGGTCTCGGGGCCCGAGAAGCCCATCGCGACGAGCACGAGGTCCGCGGGGATCTCGCGCTCGGTGCCCGGCGTGGGCACGCGACGGCCGTCGGAGAGGTACTCGGTGGTGGCCATGCGCAGGCGCGCGACGCGGTCTCCCGCGTCGTCGGCCACGAACTCGACCGTGGAGGCCAAGTAGGAGCGATCGCCGCCCTCCTCGTGCGAGGACGAGACCTCGAACAGGATCGGGTCCGTGGGCCAAGGCTGGTGCGCGGGCCGCTCGTCCGGCGGGCGCTTGCCGATCGCGAGCGTCGTCACCGATGCGGCGCCCTGACGCAGCGCGGTGCCCAGGCAGTCCGAGCCGGTGTCGCCGCCGCCGATGATCACGACGTGCTTGCCCTGCGCGGTGATCTGGAACGGGACCTCGCGGCCCGCCGCGACCGCGTTGGCCTGGTGCAGGAACTCCATCGCGACGTGGACGCCGTCGAGCTCCTTGCCGGGCACGCGCAGCTCGCGCGGGACGGTCGCCCCGGTGGCGACGACGATCGCGTCGTACCGCCGCCGCAGGTCCGCCCACGTGACGTCGCGGCCGACCTCGACACCAGGCCGGAACCGGGTGCCCTCGGCCTCCATCTGCGCCATGCGGCGGTCGATGTGGAGCTTCTCGAGCTTGAAGTCCGGAACGCCGTAGCGCAGGAGCCCGCCGATCGCGTCGTCGCGCTCGAACACCGCGACCGTGTGGCCAGCGCGCGTGAGCTGCTGCGCCGCGGCCAGGCCCGCGGGGCCTGAGCCGACCACCGCGACCGTGTGGCCCGTCAGGCGCTGCGGGACCTGCGGCACCACGAGCCCGCGGTCGAACGCCTCGTCGATGATCGAGACCTCGACGTTCTTGATCGTCACGGGCGGCTGGTTGATGCCCAGCACGCACGACGACTCGCACGGCGCCGGGCAGATGCGGCCCGTGAACTCCGGGAAGTTGTTGGTCGCGTGCAGGCGCTCGATCGCGTCAGACCACTGGCCACGCCACACCAGGTCGTTCCACTCCGGGATCAGGTTCCCGAGCGGACAGCCGTTGTGGCAGAACGGGATGCCGCAGTCCATGCAGCGGCCGGCCTGCTCCTTGAGGAACGGCTGGCCCTCCTCCAGGTGCGCGTGCACGTCCTTCCAGTCGCGCAGGCGGACCTCGATGGGCCGGTTGGGCGGCAGCTCACGGTCGCGGACCTTGAGGAAGCCACGGGGGTCAGCCACGGGCCACCTCCAGGATCTGGTCCCACACACCGGGCGCCGCGAGGTCGAGGCCGTCGGCCTGCGCCCCCGCGAGCGCGCGGCGGATGCGGGCGTACTCGGTCGGGAGCAGCCGCGTGAACCGCGGCCGCCAGTCGGAGTTCAGGAGCTCCGCGGCGACCGGCGACCCGGTCTCGTCCTGGTGCGCGCGCAGCAGGCGCTCGACGAGCGCCGCGTCGTCGTCGTCGAGCGCGTCGAGCGACAGCTCGCCGGACCTGACGGCGTCGGTGTTGACCAGCGCCGGGTTTAGGTCGAGCACGTAGGCCGTGCCGCCCGACATGCCGGCGCCGAAGTTGCGGCCCGTGCGGCCGAGCACCAGCACCGTTCCGCCGGTCATGTACTCACAGCCGTGGTCCCCCACGCCCTCGACGACGAGCGTCGCGCCCGAGTTCCGCACCGCGAACCGCTCCCCGACGAGGCCGCGCAGGAACGCCTGCCCCGACGTCGAGCCGTAGCCGATCACGTTGCCCGCGATCACGTTGTGCTCGCTCTGGAGCAGCGCGGCGCGGTCCGGCCGCACGACGATCCGACCGCCCGACAGCCCCTTGGCCACGTAGTCGTTCGCGTCGCCGTAGAGCCGCAGCGTGATGCCCTGGGGCAGGAACGCGCCGAACGACTGCCCGGCCGAGCCGGTGAGCGTCACGTCGATCGTGCCGTCGGCCAGGCCCGCGCCGTGGCGCTTGGTGACCTCGTGCCCGAGCATCGTGCCGACCGTGCGGTTCACGTTGCGGATCGGCAGGTCGATGCGCACCGGCTCGCCGCGCTCGAGCGCGTCGGCGGCCAGCGCGATCAGGCGGTTGTCGAGCGCGCGCTCGAGGCCGTGGTCCTGCGACTTGGTGCGGTGCAGCGTCGAGCCCGGCGCCGGCTGCGGGACCGCGAGGACCGGCGTCAGGTCCAGTCCCTCGGCCTTCCAGTGGTCGACCGCGGCGCGCGTGTCGAGCAGCTCGACGTGGCCGACTGCCTCCTCGATCGAGCGGAAGCCGAGCTGCGCGAGGAGCTCGCGCACCTCCTGCGCGATGAACTCCATGAAGGTCACGACGAACTCGGGCTTGCCGCTGAAGCGCGCCCGAAGGTCGGGGTTCTGGGTCGCGACGCCCACCGGGCACGTGTCGAGGTGGCAGACGCGCATCATGATGCAGCCGCTCACCACCAGCGGCGCCGTGGCGAAGCCGAACTCCTCGGCGCCCAGCAGCGCGCCGATCACGACGTCGCGGCCCGTCTTGAGCTGGCCGTCGACTTGCACGACGACGCGGTCGCGCAGGTCGTTGAGCACGAGCGTCTGCTGGGTCTCGGCCAGCCCGATCTCCCACGGCGTGCCCGCGTGCTTGAGGCTGGTGAGCGGGCTCGCGCCCGTGCCGCCGTCGTGGCCCGAGATGAGCACGACGTCCGAGTGCGCCTTGGCCACGCCGGCCGCGATGGTCCCGACGCCGAACTCGGAGACCAGCTTGGTGTGGATGCGGGCGCTCGGGTTCGCGTTCTTGGCGTCGTGGATGAGCTGCTTGAGGTCCTCGATCGAGTAGATGTCGTGGTGCGGCGGGGGCGAGATCAGGCCGACGCCGGGCGTCGAGTGCCGCGTCTTGGCCACCCACGGGTACACCTTGTGGCCAGGGAGCTGCCCGCCCTCGCCGGGCTTGGCGCCCTGCGCGAGCTTGATCTGGATGTCGTCGGCGTAGGTGAGGTACTCGCTCGTGACGCCGAACCGGCCCGACGCGATCTGCTTGATGGCCGAGCGGCGCTCGGGGTCGTGCAGCCGCTCGGAGTCCTCGCCGCCCTCGCCCGTGTTGGACTTGCCGCCCAGGCGGTTCATCGCGATCGCGAGGGTCTCGTGCGCCTCGGCCGAGATCGACCCGTAGGACATGGCGCCCGTGTTGAAGCGCTTGACGATCTCGCTCACCGGCTCGACCTCGTCGACCGAGACCGGCTCGCGCACGCCCTCCTTGAACGCGAGCAGGCCGCGCAGCGTCATGAGGCGCGACGACTGGTCGTTCACGCGGTGCGTGTACTCGCGGAACACGTCCATCTGGCGCGTGCGCGTCGAGTGCTGCAGGCGGAACACCGTCTCGGGGTCGAACAGGTGGTCCTCGCCGTCACGGCGCCACTGGTACTCGCCACCTACCGCGAGGCGCTGATGCGCCAGCCGGTTGCCGGACGCCGGGTACGCGTCGGCGTGGCGTGCGGACACCTCGGCGGCCACGACGTCGAGCCCGATGCCGCCGAGCCTGCTCGTCGTGCCCGTGAAGTACCGGTCGACGAGCGGCTGCGACAGCCCGATCGCCTCGAACACCTGCGCGCCTCGGTACGACGCGATCGTCGAGATGCCCATCTTCGACATGACCTTCAGGACGCCCTTGCCGAGCGCCTTGATGAGGTTGGCGACCGCCTTCGCGGGCGTCACGTCCCCCAGGTAGCCGTGCCGCGCGAGGTCCTCCACCGACTCCATCGCCAGGTACGGGTTGATCGCCGCCGCGCCGTACCCGATCAGCAGCGCGACGTGGTGCACCTCCCGCACGTCCCCGGCCTCGACGACGATCGAGATCTGCGTGCGCGTGTGCCGGCGCAGCGTGTGGTGATGGACGGCCGACAGCAACAACAGCGACGGGATCGGGGCGAGCTCGGCGTCGCCGTCGCGGTCGGACAGCACCAGGAAGCTCACGCCGTCGGCGATCGCCTGGTCGACCTCCGCGAAGATCTCCTCGAGGCGCGCCTCGAGCGCCTCGCCCCCGCCCGACGCGCGGTACAGGCCCCGGATGCGCGTGGCGCGGAAGCCGTGCACGTCCGCCTTGCCGACGTGCGTGATCTTGGCCAGCTGGTCGTTGTCGAGCACCGGGAACGGCAGCATGAGCTTGCGCGCGTGCTCGGGGCCGTCGACCAGGATGTTGGGCTCGGGCCCGATCGCGCCACCGATCGCGGTGACCAGCTCCTCGCGGATCGCGTCCAGCGGCGGGTTGGTGACCTGCGCGAACATCTGCGTGAAGTAGTCGAACAGCAGGCGCGGGCGCGTCGAGAGCACCGCGACCGGCGTGTCCGAGCCCATGGCGCCCAGCGGCTCGGCGCCCGTGGCGGCCATCGGGGTCAGGAGGACCTTGAGCTCTTCCTCGGTGTAGCCGAACGCGCGCTGGCGACGGCGCACGGAGGCCGGCGAGTGCGCGACGTGCTCGCGCTCGGGGAGCTGCTCGAGGTACACCGCGTTGTCCGCGACCCACTGGGCGTAGGGCCGCTGCGCCGCGAGCTGCGCCTTGATCTCGTCGTCCTCGACGATCCGACCCTGGCCGGTGTCCACCAGGAACATGCGGCCAGGCTCCAGGCGGCCCTTGGCGACGACGGTCGCGGGGTCGATGTCCAGCACCCCGGCCTCGGACGCGCACACGACGAGCCCGTCCTCGGTGACCCAGAACCGGCCGGGCCGCAGCCCGTTGCGGTCCTGCACCGAGCCGATCAGCGTGCCGTCGGTGAACGTCATGGCCGCCGGGCCGTCCCACGGCTCCATGAGCGTGGAGTGGTACTCGTAGAACGCGCGGCGCGCGGGATCCATCTGGGCGTGGTTCTCCCACGCCTCCGGGATCATCATCATCACCGCGTGCGGCAGGGACCTGCCGGACAGGTGCAGCAGCTCGAGGACCTCGTCGAAGCTGCCCGAGTCGGACCCGCCCGGCGTACACACTGGAAGCAGCGGGGTCAGGTCGCCGATCGCCTCGGAGCCGAGCCGGCCCTCGCGCGCCGCGATCCAGTTCCGGTTGCCGCGCACGGTGTTGATCTCGCCGTTGTGCGCGATCAGCCGGAACGGCTGGGCGAGCGGCCACGACGGGAACGTGTTGGTGGAGAAGCGCGAGTGCACGAGCGCGATCTCGGACGCGTAACGCGGGTCGGACAGGTCCGCGAAGAACGGCTCGAGCTGGCCCGTCGTCAGCATGCCCTTGTACGTGAGCGTGCGCGCCGAGAGGGACGCGAAGTAGATGCCCAGCTCGCGCTCGGCGCGCTTGCGCAGCCGGAACGCGCGGCGGTCCAGGTCGATGCCCTGCAGCTCACGCGAGGGATCCGCGACCACGAGCTGGCGGAACGCCGGCATCGACGCGCGGGCGGTCGGCCCGACGAGGTCCGCGGTGACGACGACCTCGCGCCACGCGAGCACGTCGAGCTTCTCCTCCGCGGCGACCGACTCGATCGCCGCGGCCGCGGCGGCGCACTCGGCCTCGTCGGACGGCAGGAACGCCATGCCGATCGCGTAGTAGCCGGCGGGCGGCAGCTCGGCGTCCACCACGTCGCGCAGGAACGCGTCGGGGATCTGGGTCAGGATGCCCGCGCCGTCGCCGGAGTCCTGCTCGGCGCCCACTGCCCCACGGTGGTCGAGGTTGAGCAGCGCGGTCAGGCCCGCGTCCACGATGTCGCGTCCGGGCGTGCCGCGCAGCGTCGCGACGAACGCGAAGCCACACGCGTCATGCTCTGCGGCCGGGTCGTAAAGGCCCTGGCCGGGCGGCGCTACCGGGTCACCGGTCGGCGTCGTCGACATCTGCACCGTCCTCACGGCGCCCTGCACCAGCGGGCGCCCCATCACGGAACTACGGGGGGAATCGGGACGCCGTCGGCCCTGGTGTGGGGGCGACGATACAACCCGTTGACACGAGCGGTCACGTCGCCGGTGGTGACCGGGGTCACCTGTCGGAGGTTTCCGACCTTTCGCCTGCAGCGGGGGCGGTCGCGCCGTCCTCGTCGGCCTGCTCGCCGGCGGGCGCGTCTTCCGCGCCTTCGTCGAGCTCGGCCTCATCCTGCGGTGCGGGGGGTGCCAGCAGGAGGGTCGTATCACGTCCGGGATGCCGGCGTCCGACCAAGACGAACGCTACCAGCGCGCCGAGGCCCACCAGCAGCGAAGTCCAGACATTCACGCGCAGCCCGAGGATGTGGTTCGCCTCGTCGATGCGCACCAGCTCGATCCACAGGCGGCCGGACGTGTAGACCATGACGTAGAGCCAGAACACGCGGCCGTAGCCGAGCTTGAACCTGCGGTCCGCCCACACCAGGAGCGCCGCGCCGGCCAGGTTCCAGACGATCTCGTAGAGGAACGTCGGGTGGAACAGGGTGCCGGCGGGGTGCCCCGCCGCCTCGGCCACCGCCGGATCCACCTGGAGGCCCCACGGCAGAGTCGTCGGGCCACCGAAGAGCTCCTGGTTGAACCAGTTGCCGAGCCGCCCGATCGCCTGCGCGACCAGGAGCCCGGGCGCCACCGCGTCCGCGAACGGCGCGAGCCGCACGCCCTGGCGGTGGGCGCCGATCCAGGCGCCCACGGCGCCGAACGCGATCGCGCCCCAGATCCCGAGGCCGCCCTCCCAGATCGCGAACGCCCGCATCGGGTTGCCGCCCTCGCCGAAGTACGCCTGTGGCGAGGTGATCAGGTGGTAGATCCGGCCTCCGACGATCCCGAAGGGCACGGCCCAGAACGAGATCTCCAGGATCGTGTCCGGGTCCCCACCGCGCTCGGCCCAGCGCCGCCGCGCGATCCAGAGCGCCGCGAGGATCCCCACCAGGATGGCGAGCGCGTATGCCCGCAGCGGGAACGGGCCGAGGTGCCACACACCCTGAGAGGGGCTCGGGATGGACGCGTGCAGAGCGGCGCCGAGGCTGTGCACGGACGCGGCCGCCGGGCTCACGGCCGACCCTCACGCACGCCGGCGGCCAGCGCGGCCGTCAGTTCCGCGAGCCGGTCGATCCCGGTGGCGTCGTCGGGCGCGTCGACGAGCGTGCGCACGAGCGCCGACCCGACGATCACGCCGTCGGCGTACGACGCGACCTGCGCCGCCTGCTGTGGTGTGGACACGCCGACGCCGACGCACACCCGCGGGGCGCCCGCGGCGCGCGTGTCCGCGACGAGCTGCTCGGCACGCGCCCCGACGGTCGCGCGCTCGCCCGTGACGCCCATCGTGGAGGCGGCGTAGACGAAGCCGCGGGATGCCTCGGTCGTCTTGGTCAGCCGCTCCGGCGTCGAGCTCGGGGCCACCAGGAACACCCGGTCGAGCCCGTGGGCGTCCGACGCGGCGATCCACTGCGCAGCCTCGTCGGGCACGAGGTCGGGTGTGATCAGGCCCGCGCCGCCCGCGGCCGCGAGATCCCGCGCGTACGCCTCGACGCCGTAGCGCAGCACCAGGTTCCAGTACGTCATCACCAGCACGGGGGCGCCGGTGGACGCGACCTGCTCGACCGCGGTCAGCGTGTCGCGCACGCGCGTCCCCCCGCGCAGCGCGACGTCGACCGCCCGCTGGATGATCGGGCCGTCCATCACGGGGTCCGTGTACGGGACGCCGAGCTCGACGACGTCGACACCCGCGTCGACCATCGCGCGCATCGCGGCGATCGAGCCGGGGACCGTCGGGTAGCCCACAGGCAGGTAGCCGACGAGCGCGGCCCGGCCCTGCGCCCGCAGGTCGTCGAGCAGGGCGCCGCTGCGCGACGCGACCTCCACCGTCATGCGTGCCCGCCTTCCTGGGGCTCGGTCTCGTCGAGCATGCCGAACCACGCCGCCGCGGTCGCCACGTCCTTGTCCCCGCGCCCCGAGAGGTTCACGAGGATGATCGGCTCGTCGGCCCACTGCTCCGCCGTCGCGCCCAACTGGATCGCGCCCGCGAGCGCGTGCGCGGACTCGATCGCGGGGATGATGCCCTCGGTGCGGCACAGCAGCCGGAAGGCCTCCATGGCCTCGACGTCGCTCACGGGCAGGTACGTGGCCCGGCCCAGGTCGTGCAGCCACGCGTGCTCGGGGCCCACGCTCGGGTAGTCCAGGCCCGCCGAGACCGAGTGGCTCGGGATGGTCTGGCCGTCCTCGTCCTGCAGCAGGTAGCTGCGCGCGCCGTGCAGCACGCCGGGCAGCCCGCCCGAGAACCGTGCGGCATGGTCGCCAGCGGAGAGCCCGCGGCCCCCGGCCTCGAAGCCGAACAGCCGCACGCCCTCGTCGTCGAGGAACGCGTTGAAGATGCCCATCGCGTTGGAGCCGCCGCCCACGCATGCCGCGACCGCGTCCGGCAGCCGCCCGACCTCGCCGAGCACCTGCGCGCGCGCCTCCTCGCCGATGATCTTGTGGAAGTCGCGCACCATCTCGGGGAACGGGTGCGGTCCCGTCACGGTGCCCAGGAGGTAGTGCGTCGTCTCGACGTTCGCGACCCAGTCGCGCAGCGCCTCGTTGATCGCGTCCTTGAGCGTGCGCGTGCCGATGGTCACGGGGATCACCTCGGCGCCGAGCAGGCGCATGCGCGCGACGTTGAGGGCTTGGCGGCGCGTGTCCTCCTCACCCATGTACACGGTGCAGTCCAGGCCGAGCAGCGCGGCCGCGGTCGCCGTGGCGACGCCGTGCTGGCCGGCGCCCGTCTCGGCGATCACGCGCGTCTTGCCCAGTCGCTTGACCAGGAGCGCCTGGCCCAGCACGTTGTTGATCTTGTGCGAGCCGGTGTGGTTGAGGTCCTCGCGCTTGAGGAACACACGCGCGCCGCCGCCGACGTGCGCCGCGAACCGCGGCACCTCCGTCAGCGGGCTCGGCCGGCCCGTGTACGTGCGGTGCAGCCGTGCGAGCTCGGCGCCGAACGACGGGTCCACCAGGGCCTTGTGGTACGCGGTGTCGAGCTCGTCGAGCGCCGCGATCAACGCCTCCGGCACGTACCTGCCGCCGAAGTCGCCCCAGTACGGCCCCTGGTGCGTCGCCAATGGTCCGAGCCGCGCTTCCTGGCCGGGCACCGGCGGGCGGCCGGAGGCAGCCGATCCGACGCTCACCCGCGCACCGCCCGCAGCGACGGGTGCGCGCCCGCGGCCACGAGGTCCGCGACCGAGTCACGCGGCGCGTCGTCGGTGACGAGCGCCTCGCCCACCAGCACCACATCCGCGCCGGCGCGCGCATAGTCGACGACGTCGTGCGGCCCGCGCACGCCGGACTCGGCGACCTTGACGATGTCCGACGGGATCGACGGCGCGACGCGCGCGAACGTGTTGCGGTCGACCTCGAGGGTCTTGAGGTTCCGGGCGTTCACCCCGATGACTCGGGCGCCCGCGTCGACCGCGCGCGCGACCTCCTCGTCGTCGTGCACCTCGACGAGCGCGGTCATCCCCAGCGAGTGCACGCGCTCGACGAGCGACTCCAGCACGGTCTGCTCGAGCGCGGCCACGATCAGCAGGCACAGGTCGGCGCCGTGCGCGCGCGCCTCCCACACCTGATACGGCGTCACGACGAAGTCCTTGCGGAGCACCGGGATGTCGACGCGCTGCCGCACCGCGTCCAGGTCCGCGAGCGACCCGTGGAACCGGCGCTGCTCGGTGAGCACCGAGATCGCGGCGGCGCCGCCCTTCTCGTACTCCGCCGCGAGCGCGGCCGGGTCCTTGATCGCGGCGAGCGAGCCCTTGCTCGGGCTCGAGCGCTTGACCTCCGCAATCACCGTGACCGCGTCCGCGACCCGGAGCCGGCTCACGCACTCGATCGCGGACGGGCGGCGCGCCGCGAGCTGCTTCACCTCGTCGAGAGGGACCGCAGCCTCCCGCGCCGCGAGGTCTTCCCTGACCCCCGCGACGATCTCGTCGAGCACCGTCATCGCAGCCTCACCCCAATGCCTCGGTTTCCCCCGGTCGGACTCACGCCAGCGCGAATACGGCCACGGGTCCAGGGGGCCATCGTAAAGGCGCGGACGAGTGACCCCGACCACAGCCCGACGAGTGGACCGCCGCCGCCACCCGCGCCCGCGGGCGCCGTGGACAGCGCGACGCCCGCGGTCCCATCGGCTCGACGGGAACGCGGGCGTCGCGGCAGGCGCGGCTCAGTAGGACGAGTCGTAGAACGAGCTCCCGGCGTCGAACGCGCCCGCGCTGAACAAGATCGCGTAGAAGGCGATGCCCAGCACGGACAGCGCCACCGAGATCCAGCCCATGACGACGCCCGCGGTGCCGAATCCGCCGTTGTTGGCCTCGCCCGCGGCGGCGGCCTGCCGGGACTTGGAGCCGAGGATGATCGCGGGGATGCCGGCCAGCAGGCCGCACATCACGATGCTCACGATGCCGAGGACCAGCGCCCACACACCGAGGCTGTTCTTCGGGTACGCGTAGCCATAGCCGGCGGCCTGTGCCGGGTACTGCCCATACGCCGGCGCCTGGCCGTACGCGGGCGCCTGGCCGTACGCGGGCGCCTGGCCGTACGCAGGGGCCTCGCCATGGGCCGGGGGCTGGCCGTACGCCGGCGGCTGGCCGTACGCCGGAGGCTGGCCGTAGGCCGGGGGCTGGCCGTAGGCCGGGGG
>JAEWOA010000206.1 GCA_023461115.1 Actinomycetes bacterium | reverse complement strand
GCTCGGCGCATCGAGCGTCGCGGGGTGCGCGACGAGCACGACCGCCCGGGCGCCCTCGAACGCGGCGGCGGGGTTGGTGGCCGGTGTCTGCGCGAGCACACGCGACCGGTCGCCCCAGGCCGCGGCGACCGCGTCCGCGAGCGGCCCTGCCCCGACGACGACAGTGGCCGGGCCCGCCGGACCTTCCGCGCTCTCGTCGGGCGTGCCAGACGTGCGCCCTGAGCGAACCTGCCGCCGAGCCATCGGCTGCACCCCCATCGCGTGGTTACCGTGGACGCACGTTGCGCCACCGCTGAACCAGCACATCGTCGCAGCACCATCGTTGCAGGAGGCAGCCATGAGCCCGGACGACACGCCCCCGTGGGAGCAGATGCTGCGCGCGCTGCTGGGTGACGGCGCCGACGCCGCGATCGAGGAGCTGCGCGCCAGGGGCATCGACCCGGCGAGCCTCGGCGGGCCTGCGATGCCGACGGACCCCGCCGCGCTCCAGGCCGCGATGGCGCAGGTGCAGCGGATGTTCGCGAGCGGCGACGACACGCCCGTGAACTGGTCGATGGCGCACGACCTCGCGCGCCAGCAGGCTGCGGTCGGCGGCGACGCGAGCCTGAGCCCCAGCCAGTCGCGCGCCGCGCTCGACGCCCTCAAGGTCGCCGAGCTCTGGCTCGACGCCGCGACGGAGTTCCCGCCCTCGACCGGCGCGCCGCACGCCTGGAGCCGCGCCGAATGGGTGGAGGCGACGCTGCCGACGTGGCGCACGCTCACCGAGCCCGTCGCGTCCTCACTGTCGGAGGCGCTGGTGACCGCGCTCGGCGGCCAGCTCGACTCGGCGCCCGAGCTCGCGGGCCTGCCCGGCGGGCTCGAGCCCGGCCAGCTCCTGCGCCGGCTCGGCTCGGCCGTGTTCGGCATGCAGGTCGGGCAGGCCGCGGGCACGCTCGCGCGCGAGGTGTTCGGCACCACCGACATCGGGCTGCCGCTGCTCGAGTCGCCGGCGCCCGCACTCGTCGTCGCCAACGTCGACGAGTTCTCCGAGGGCCTCGACGCGCCGCCCGACGAGGTCCGCGTGTTCCTCGCGGTCCGGGAGGCCGCCGCGACCCGGCTGTTCACCCACGTCCCGTGGTTGCGCGCGCACCTGCTCGCGATGGTCGAGGCGTACGCGCGGGGCATCGCGATCGACGTCGACCAGCTCGAGGAGGCCGTCCGCCTCGTCGACCCCACCGACCCCGAGGCGCTCCGCGAGGCGCTGTCCAGCGGCGTGTTCGCACCCCACAAGACGCCCGATCAGGAGGCCGCCCTCGCGCGCCTCGAGACCGCCCTCGCGCTCGTCGAAGGCTGGATCGACGAGGTCAGCGCGGCCGCGTCCATCGCGCACCTGCCGCACACCATGGCGCTGCGCGAGATGATCCGCCGCCGACGCGCCGCCGGCGGGCCTGCCGAGCAGACCTTCGCGAACCTCGTCGGCCTCGAGCTGCGCCCGCGCCGCCTGCGCGACGCCGCCGCGCTGTGGGCGCACTTGACCCGCACCCTGGGGCCGGACGGCCGCGATGCCGTGTGGGACCACCCGGACCTGCTGCCGAGCGCCGAGGACCTCGACGACCCGGCCGGATACGAGGCCCGGCGCGCGGCCGCGAGCGCGTCGTCCGCCGACGTGGACCGCGCGCTCGCGGAGATCCTGGGCGAAGGCCCGGAGCCGACCGCTCCAGCGTGAACCTCAAGCGTGAACCTCAAGCGTGAACCTCGGGCGTGAGCCTCAGGCCCGCACGCCGGCCGTGTCACTCGCCGGCTCGCCGGACCCCTCACCTGCCGGCTCGCCGCCGTCCCCGCGGTACGCGTACCCGTCCAGGAACCCGCGGGCGCGCTGCGTGCGCGGGTAGGCGTCGAGCTCCGCCCAGAACTCCGGCCCGTGGCCGGCGTGCAGCAAGTGCGTCAACTCGTGCAGCAGCACGTAGTCGATCACCCACGACGGCATGCCGCGCACGCGGTCGGAGATGCGGATCGACCCGTCCGCGGGAGTGCACGAGCCCCACCGCTTGCCCTGGTTAGTGGACCAGCGCACGCTCGTCGGCCGGGCCCGGTCGCCCAGATAGCGCGTGGACAGCTCCGCCGCGCGGGCCGCGAGCTCCTCGTCGGACGGCCGGCGCCGCCGCTCCTGCGACTCCAGCCGCTCGACCATGCGGTCGACCCACTCCTTCTCCTGCGCCCGCGTGAACCGCGCGGGGATCGCGACGATCGTGCGCTCACCCTCACGCCACGCCGCGACCGTCCGCGACCTGCGCCGCGACCGCCGCACCTCGACGTGCGGCTGGCCCCCCGGCGCCAGCGGAGCAGCGCCGGACGCCGCCGCCCCGACGGCGGCGGCGGTGGGCTTCGGCGTCCCTGGCACACGCGCACCGTAGCGCGCACCGCCAACACACCGGGCGCGCCACGACCGACACACGGCCGATCAGCATTACTCTGGGAGGCGCTCGGGCAGGTCACAGCACTGCCCGGCCACCGCGGCCGAGGCAGGCCCGGTGTCCCGGACAGCACCAAGGAGGACCTCATGGCCGAGACCTACGCAGGCGAGTTCTACTGTGTGAAGTGCAAGGAGAAGCGCGAGGCGGAGGGCGAGGTCGTCGTCTCCGAGTCGGGCCGCAAGATGGCCAAGGCGATCTGCCCGGTCTGCGGCACCAAGCTGAACCGCATCCTCGGCAAGGCCTGAGCACCACACCTTCGGGCTCCACGCCGAGCCCCACACGAGGGCGCCGTCCACAGTGACGGCGCCCTTCGTCGTCCCTGTGGACGGCGGCCGACGCGACACCGCCCGCTCCTGCCAGAGTGCGCAGCACTGGCGACGAGAGGCGGGACGGCGTGCGGCTGCGGACGGGCTTGCGGGTGCTTCCCCGCGGCGACGACGAAGTGCAGGTCGGCTGCGACCCCCGGTGGTCGGCGCGCGTCGACGGCCTGCTGCCCGGCGAGATCCGCGCGCTGCTGGCCCTGCGCGACGGCGACCTCACGCGGCTGGCCGCGGACTGGGCGGCGCCGGAACGGCTCGCGTCCCTCGTCGACGCGCTCGACGACGCGCGGCTGCTCGAGCGGGCGCCTGCCCCGCGC
>JAEWOA010000205.1 GCA_023461115.1 Actinomycetes bacterium | reverse complement strand
AAACTCCGCGCGCGTGCGCCCCAGTCCGCGCACTGGGGCGCACGCTCACGCATTCTCCGGAGCCGGCTAGGCGGGGATCTCTGCCTTCGTCGGCTCCGACTCCGCCTGCGCGGGCGGGGCGTGGTGCGCGTGGGCCGGCTTGCCGCCGCGCATCGCGAGGGCCGCGATCAGGCCCACGACCAGGACGATCGCGGTGAGCAGCAGCGTCTGCGACACGGCCGTCGAGAACCCGGAGTGCACCGCCGCGGTGGCCGCGGCCTTGATCTGCTCGGCCAGGTCGGCCGGAATCCCGGCGGGGAGCTGCGCCGCGGCGTCCGACGACCCGCCGAACGAGCCGGGGTCCAGGGTGGACAGCGCATCCAGGAACGGCTGGCGGGCCTGCTCGGGCAGCGTCGCGGCCGCGTCTGCCGCGGCGTCCGGCATGGTCGACGAGAGGCGCGACGTGAGCATCGCGACGACCGCGGCCGAGCCGATGACCCCGCCGATCTGGCGGGTCGTGTTGAACGCGCCGGCGCCGGCGCCGGCGGTGCGGTGGTCGAGGCCCGCAGTCGCGGTGGACGCGAGGGGCGAGAACAGGCAGCCCGTGCCGACGCCGAACAGCGTCATCGGTAGGACCAGCTGCCACACGGGCGTCTCCGGCCCGATCACGAGCGTGAGCCACGTGACCACGACCGCGAGGATCGCGAAGCCGACGCCGACGATCCACTTGGCGGGCACGCTGTCCGACAGCCGGCCCGCGAACGGCGCGACCACTCCGGACAACAGCGAGCCGCCGATCCCGACGAGCGCGGCGCGCAGCGGCGACAGGCCGAGCACGCCCTGCAGGTAGATCGTGAACGGGAAGAAGATCCCGGTCATCGCGAACGTCACCGCGAAGCCCGCGACGTTGGACAGCGAGAAGTTGCGCGCGTGGAATAGGTGCAGCGGCAGGAGCGCGTCGTCGCCGCGGTGGCGCTGCCACAGCACGAACGCGACGAGCACGACGACCCCGGCGCCGACGATCTCCCAGATGTTGATCGGACCGACGACCGTGCCCCAGTCGTACGTGTCGCCCTCCTGGAGCCCGAACACGAACAGGAACATCCCGACGACGGACAGCAGCACGCCCACCAGGTCGAACGTGCGCGCGTGGGTCGGAAGCCGGGGCAGCGCGCGCAGCGACAGCACGAGCGCCACGATGCCGACCGGGACGTTGACGTAGAAGATCCACTCCCAGCCCACGGTCTCGACGAGCACGCCGCCGAGCACCGGGCCGGTGATGGTCGCGACCCCCGCGACCGCGCCCCACACGCCCATGGCCGCGCCGCGCTTGGCGGCCGGGAACACGCGCGTGATGGTGGACATGGTCTGCGGGGTCATGAGCGCGGCGCCGACGCCCTGGACCGCGCGCGCGGCGATCAGCATGCCGATCGAGCCGGACAGGCCGCACCACAGCGAGGTCACCGTGAAGATGACGAGGCCGACGATGAACACCGGCCGCGGGCCGAACCGGTCGCCGAGGCGCCCGGTGACCAGCAGCAGGACCGCGAACGTCAGCAGGTAGGCGGAGTTCACCCAGCCGACCGACGCGATGCTGGTGTGGAGCTCGCGCTCCAGGGTCGGCACGGCGATGTTCACGATCGTCGTGTCGAGCATGATCATGAAGAAGCCGAGGCAGAGCGCCGGCAGGACGCTCCACGGGCTGCGCCCGTGGAGGTCGACGAGCGCGCGTGGCTGCTCGGTGGTCATAGGGGGAGCCTTCCTCGGGTGCGGGCTGGGCCGCGGGGTTCTGACGTGGTGGAAGCGGCTCGCGCCGACGCTACGACGGGGCACTGACACGGCCCTGACATGCGCGGCGCGGCCACGTGGTGCGCTATGACGGGGCGCTGACGCGCCGGGCTGGCGCGTCGTCGGCGGCCTCGTGCGCCGCCTGGCGGGCGGCTTTGGCAAGGGTCCAGGCGAGCGACGGCTCGTCGTCCCAGGACAGCGCGCCGCTGTCGAGGTCGGCCACGATGCCCTCGAGCCAGGCGACGTCCGCTGCGAGCATGGCCGCCTCGTGCTCGAGCTCGAGCACGAAGCGCCGCGGCAGCCCGCGTGTGACGAGGTCCGCGCACGCGGCCCGCACGTCGTCCCTGGTCTGGCGCACGGCGGCCAGGCGCCCGACGAGGTCGCCGCGCACATGGTCGGCCGGGAGGTGGTGGGCCTCGCTCAACGCGACGCGGAACGCCGGGTACTCGGGCGCGACGTCCGCGAGCATCCCGTGGACCTGGGCGGCGAACGCAGAACGTCCCGCGGCGGTGAGGCGGTAGGTGGTCCGCTCGGGCCGGCGGCCTTCGCGGTCCACACCCTCCTGCTCGACGAGGCCCTCACGCTCGAGCTTCTCGATGCCGTGGTAGACCGCGCCGGGGTTGACGCGGACCAGGCGGGTCGCGTGCCGCTCCACGAGCGTCTGGTGCAGCTGGTACGGGTGCATGGGCCGCTCGTGCAGCAGCGCGAGCAGCAGGACTGCGACCGGTGACAGCGCCATCGTGTCCTCCCTCCAGATTGTTCCGCCCGGAACATTACGCCCGGAACAAGGTCCAGGGCCACCCCGGGGCCGAGACTCGCGCCACACCGGGACCGTTCGCGCCCGGGCCCCGAGCCGCGGCAGGGCACGCCTCGGTCTCGAACCGTGGAAACGCTCCCGCACCGTGAGGTTCGTCACCTAGCATTCCGGCGACAGTGCGCTGGGGCACCCAGGCGATGAGGAGTGGGCGATGGGCTGGATGGTGCGAGTGGTGCGCCACCGCGCCCGCGCGCAGCACGCGATCCTCACCACGGTGCTCGCGGTCACGCTGCTCGGCGCGACGCTGCTCGGCACGTTCGCGCTGCTGCTGACCGCGAGCGAGCACCGCGCGCTCGACACCGCGCTCGGCCGGGCGCCCCAGTCCGCCACCGCGGTCGACGCCGCGCTCGAGATCACGCACGACACCGACCTCACGAAGGCCGTCGGCGAGGCGGACGGCTTCCTCGACTCGCTGTTCGGCGCAGTCCCCGACACCCGCGAACGCTGGATCACGTCGCCGTGGTTCTACCTCGACGGCGTCGAGGCGGGCATCGGGCCGCTCGGCTACCTGATGTCCGCGCCCGTGCTGGCCGACGGCGCGACGTTGGTCGAGGGCGCCTGGCCGGACGCCGCAGCCCAGGGCGAGGACGTCCCGGTCGCCGTTCCCGCGGTCGCCGCGGACGCCTACGGCTGGCAGGTGGGCGACATCGTCGCGACCCGGCCGCTCACGATCCCGACCTCGCCCAGGCTCGTCGTCGTCGGCGTGTACGAGCCTGAGCCGCCGCGCACCGCGTGGTCGCGCGATCGGCTCCACGGCACGATCCACGACCCCTCGTTCGCCGTGCCGGGCACCATGGGCGCGGTCGTCACCGACGCCTGGGGGCCCTTCGCGGTGGCCGAGGACACCTTCCTGGACCGCGGCGCCGAGGCCGGGCTCGCGCGGCTCGTCGCGACGCCCGACCTCTCGCACGCCACCCCGCAGCAGGTGCGCGGGCTGCGTGAGCGCCTCGACACCGCGCAGGAGGACCTCACCGCCGACACGCTGGGCTCCGCCGGCAGCGCGACCGTGCGCACGTGGCTCGACGGCACGATCGACCGCGCCTCGTCCGACCTGGCGGTCACGCGCGTGAGCCTCGTGATCGTCGGGCTCATGCTCGTGGTCGTCGCGGTCACGGTGCTGCTGCTTGCCGCGCGGCTGCTGGCCGAGCGCCGGACCCCCGAGCAGGCGCTCATGTCGTCGCGCGGCGCGTCGGGCGGCCAGCTGCTGGGGCTCGCCGGCCTGGAGGCGCTCACGGTCGCGGGCCTCACCGCGCTCGTCGCGCCGTGGCTCGCGCAGGGCCTGTTCACGCTCGTCACGTCCCTGCCGGTGCTCGAGGCCGCGGGCCTGCACGCGGATCCCGGGCGCCCGGCGCAGCTCTGGATCACGTGCGCGGCAGCGGCCGTGCTGCTCGCGGGCGTGCTGGTCAGCCCGCTGCTGCGCCGCCGCGGCTCGGTCGCCGACACCGAGCGGCCGCTCGCGCGCCAGGACCGGCGCCAGGCGATCGCGCGGTCGGGTGCGGACCTGGCTCTCGTCGCGCTCGCGGGCGTCGCGCTCTGGCAGCTCCAGGGCTACCAGTCCCCCGTGCTCGCCGGCACGTCGTCGTCGCTCGACCCGCTGCTCGTCGCGGCGCCGGCCCTCGTGCTGCTCGCGGGAGCGGTCCTCGCGGGCCGCGTGTTCCCGCTCGTGAGCGGTGGCGGCGAGGTGGTCGCGCGGCGCAGCCGGGCGCTCGTCGCGCCGCTCGCCGCCTGGG
>JAEWOA010000204.1 GCA_023461115.1 Actinomycetes bacterium | reverse complement strand
CGTCCACACCGAGCAGCCGCGCCTGGGACTCGCGCCCGGGCGGCACCTCGACGAGCCCCGGGATCCCGCGCCCGAGCGCCGCGAGCGCCGGACCGGGAGCGAGCCCGCCGGCCGCGATCGCGCGTCGCGGCGCGACGAGCTCGTCACCGGATCCACCCGACGCCCGCCGCAGCACCGCCGCACGCGCGAGCGCGTCGAGGATCGGGCCGCGCAGCGCGGCGTCCAGCGGTCCAGCGGGCAGGCTCGTCGGCACGAGCCCCAGCGCGTCCCCACCCTCGGCCGCGACGCGCTCCGCGAGCGCCGCATACGCGTCGGCGGCGAACCGCGCGACCGCATCCGCGAGCGGCCCGGGAGCCACGTGCCGCCTGGTCGGGTCCAGCGGGAAGGTCGCGATCAGCATCGCGGGCAGGCCGAGCGCGTCGTCGGTGGGGGTGGGCGCGTGCAGGACCGCGGGCACTCGCACGTCGCCGCCCGCGCGCGGCAGCGCCCACAGCACCCGCCAGCCGGCCGCGTCGCGCTCCTCCACCGGTCGGCCCGCGAGCAGGGCCGGGTCGAGGTCGCCCTCCGCCGTGACCACCCGCCACCGCTCGTCGGCGCCGGCCACGCGGCGGACCTCGTCGCGCGTCAGGTCCTCCACCACGACCTCGACGAGGCCCGGCAGCGCGAGCAGCAGCGCGTCGTCGACCGCGCCGAGCAGCGCCCGGACCTCGTCCACAGCGGCCTCGTCACGCAGCCGCAGCACCACGGCCGTGTCGTAGCCCTCGGGCGGGCCGCCCGCCGCGGGGAACGGCATCCGCAGCGCCGGGAGCACACCGCCACGGCGGCGCACCTCGTTTGCGAGCGGGCTGTCGTCGTCGCGGACGAGTGCCGCGACCTGCGACGACGTGTCCCGCAACGAGAACCGCACACCGCCGGTCCGCGAGAGCACGCTGACCTCGTCCGCCACCGCCCGCACCGCCGCGAACCCGACGCCGAACCGCCCGACCGTGCCGCCGGCGCGCTTGGCCGACGCGCGCATCGACGCCAACGCCGCCACACCCGCGGCATCCAGCGGGGCGCCTGTGTTGGCCGCGGTCAACGTGGGGCCGCCGTCGTCGGCCAGTCGCAGCAGCAGCCGGCCGGGACCGCCCGCGAGCGTCGCCGCGTCGGCGGCGTTCTGCGCGAGCTCGACGATCACACGGTCGCGGTAATAGCCGCGCGCGTGGTCCTCCTCGACGTTCGCGTCCTCCCGCAGCCGGGCGGGCGACGCACGCCACGTCTCCAGGGTGGCAGCGCGCAGCGCGGCCGTTCCGAAGACGTCCTCGGTCACTGCTCCGAGGGGGCCGAGCCGCGGTCGACGAGGTCGACCCGCAGCTCGTCGATCAGCGGGTCAGGCGCCGGCCAGTCCGACGCGTGCGGCTCGACGTCGGTCTCCGAGTGCGCTCCGCAGCCGTGGTCCAGGCTGACCACCTTGCCGTCGTCGGGCGACCACTCGTTGACGCACACCCCGAACAGCTGGCCCAGGCTCCCGGACAGCGGCACCAGGAAACCGCAGGTCGAGCAGGCCGCGGCCGACGCGAGGGCGCCCGCGCTCGTCGGGCCACGCGAGCCGCGGTACCAGCGCTCCGCGGCCTCGTCGAGACCCTGCGGCGACAGCACGCGGGTGCGGGCCAGAGCGAGCTCGTCGATCGCGACCTCGTCGAGCTCCGGGTCGCCCGAGGGCGTCCAGCCGGGCTCGAGGCGCGGGTCGTCGGCGCGGAACGGCAGCACGTCGCCGGCGCCGATGTCTCCGGGGCGCAAGCGCTCGGACCACGGCAGCCAGTCCTGCGCCAGGATCGCGTCCGAGCCGGGCAGCAGCATCGCCTCGCACACCGTGGCGATCCGGCCGCGCGGCACGCGCGACACCGTCACGGTCCACGCCCAGCCCCGGTAGCCGCGCGCCTCGCACGCGAACCGGTGGGAGATCAGGCGGTCGCCCTCGACGACGAAGCCGAGGTGCTCACCGACGTCGGACGGGTCGGCCGCGATCTCGACCGCCGCGGCGCGCGCGAGGTCGACGGCCGAGCCGAGCACGGCGTCCTTCGTCGCAACAGCCACGTCAGGCCTCGAGCTCGTCGGCCACCGCACGCAGGGCACTCGCGTAGGCGGTCGCGCGGGCCTTCTCGGGGTAGCGGCCCCGGCGCAGGTCGCCGCTCACACGGTCGAGCACCTTGATGAGGTCCTCGACGACCACCACCATCTCGTCGGGCTTGCGGCGCTGCGCCTTCGCCACGGACGGGACCGGGTCCAGCAACTTCACCGAGAGCGCCTGCGGGCCGCGCTTGCCGTCCGCGACGCCGTAGTCCACGCGGGCGCCCGGCTTGGGGGCTTGCGCTCCAGCGGGCAGAGCGGAGGCATGCAGGAAGACCTCACCGCCGTCGTCGTCGGCGATGAACCCGAAGCCTCGCTCGGTGTCGAACCACTTGACCTTGCCGGTAGGCACGGCGGACTCCCGTCGTGAGAAGAAACGTCGAGACCAGGCTACCGGCCCCCGCACGCACTTTCCCCGCAGCGGCCCGCCGCGGCGGGCGCCGTCACCCTTGCGCGATGCGGTCCAGCGCCAGCGCGGCGAGCAGCGCGGCCGACGTGACGAGCGCGTCGTCGTGGAACCGCGCCTGCGGCGAGTGGTTGTACGGCGCGGTCGCCGGGTCCAGGCCGGGCGTTGTGGCGCCGACGAAGACGAACGCGCCGGGCACCTCCTGCAACACGTACGAGAAGTCCTCGCCGCCCGCGAGCGGATGCTCCATGTGCGCCCAGGCGCCGGCGCCGAAGAGCCCACGGGTCAGCCGCTCCGCGCGCCGCGTCTCGGCCGCGTCGTTGACCGTCACGGGGTAGCCGCGGCGGTACTCGGCGGTCGCGGTCAGCCCGAACGCGGCTGCGGTGTGCTCGGCCACCTCGGCGATGAACCCCGGCGCCGCATCCCAGGTGGCCTGCGAGAACGTGCGGACGGTCGCCTCCAGCGTCGCCGACTCCGGGATGATGTTGTTGGCCGTGCCCGCGCGCATCGCGCCGACCGTGACCACCACGGGATCGAACACGTCGAACCGTCGCGTGACCATCGTCTGCAGCGCCAGCACGATCTGCGCCGCGACCGGCACCGGGTCCAGCGCCCGCTGCGGCGCCGAGCCGTGGCCACCGCGGCCCTGGACCGTGATGACCACGTGGTCCGGCGCGGCCATGAGCGTGCCCGGGCGCGCGAGCACGACCCCCAACGGCACCAGAGCCGACGAGACATGCACCCCGTAGGCCGCGGCGACGCGCTGCCCGGAGGCGTCCAGCACACCCTGCTGGATCATGCGCTCGGCGCCCCCGTCGCCCTCCTCGCCGGGCTGGAACATGAACACGACGTCACCCGCAAGAGTGTCGCGGCGCGCCGCGAGCAGTCTGGCGGCCCCGACGAGCCCGGCGATGTGCATGTCGTGCCCGCACGCGTGCATCCGGCCCTCGTGCTCGGACGTGAACTCCTCGCCCGTGTCCTCGTGCACCGGCAACGCGTCCATGTCCCCGCGCAGCAGCACCGCCGGACCGGGCTTGGCGCCGCGCAGCACCGCGACCACCGACGACAGTCCCTCGCCCACCGTCACCTCGAGCCCGAGGCCGGCCAGCGCGTCGAGCACGAGCCGCTGCGTGAGCGGCAGGTCCAGCCCCAACTCGGGCGTGCGGTGCAGCGCGTGCCGCAACTCGGCCATCTCCAGCAACAGCGCACGGGCGTCGTCGCGCAGCGCGTCCAGGTCAGTCATCGAAGCTCCTCCGCAGGTCGTCATCCGTGCCGCACTGGAGTATCCCCCGCCACCACTGCGCCACCACTGCGCCAGCGTCGTCCGCCGGCCGACAGCGCCGCCAGAGGTGCGAGGCACCGTCGCCGAGTTCGCGGGGTGGGTGGCGCGGGAGGGGAGGGTGAGGGGAGGCGGGGTGCGTATCGTGGTGCGGATGGCCACGTTCACCGGGTTCGTGCGCTCGTGCGCCGACGACGACCTGGTCCGGCTGCTGCGGCTGCGCCCGGACCTGGCCTCGCCGTCCCCGGGGACGATCGCGTCGCTCGTCGTGCGGGCCACCGGGCGCGCGTCGCTGGAGCGGGCGCTCGCGAGCGTCGATGCGCTGGTCATCCAGGTGCTCGAGGCGGTCGCGGCGCTCGACGAGCCCTCCCGCGAGCGCGTGCGCGGCGCCATCGCCGGCACAGATCGCACGCACGACGACGAGCTGGACCGGGCCATCGACGACGCCCTCGCGCTCCTGCTCGTCTGGGGCGACGACGACGCGCTGCGGCTCGCCCCGGGGGTCGCGGAGCTCGTCGGCCCGTACCCCGCGGGCCTGGCGATGGGCGTCATCCCCTCCCCGGCGACGCCCGGATCCCGTCGCGCCCTCGCTGCTCCGAAGGCAGCGCTGATGGACGCGCCGAAGGCTGGGCAGCTGGACAACCAGATGGATGGGCCGATGGATGGGTCGAGAGCGCCCGTCACGGGCGCATCCGCCGCATCCACGGGGACATCGACGGGGACATTCGCGGGGAGCCTGGAGGTCGTCGCGGAGCGGGCCGGGGCGTTGGGCTCCGCCGCCGCGGGGGTGTTGGAGGCGTTGATGTGGGGGCCGCCCGTGGGGTTGCCGCCGCTCGACGGCGCCGCCGCCGACGGGACCGAGTGGCTCTTGGCGCACGGGCTGCTCGCGCGCGGGGACGGACGGCACGTGGTGCTGCCGGGAACGGTGGCGCTCGCGCTGCGCGAGGGGCGGACGCACCGCTCGATCGCGCTCGCCCCGACGCTCGCGGACGCGCCCCACCGGCCGATCCGCGTCGTGGCCGCCGAGTCCGCGGTGGCCGGCGAGCAAATCGTCCGGCTCGTCGGGCGGCTGTGCCGGGCGTGGGAGGCGGCAGCGCCGAACGTGCTGCGCGCGGGCGGCCTGGGCGTGCGCGAGCTACGCCGGGTGGCCGCCGAGCTGGAGTGCGACGAGCGCGAGGCGGCGTTCGTCGTCGAGCTCGCGGGCGCCGCGGGACTCGTCGCCGCCGACGACGAGGACACCCCCTCCTTCCTCCCCACCACGGCGTTCGACGCGTGGGCCGCGCTCGACGTCCCGGCGCGCTGGGCCGAGCTCGCGCAGACCTGGCTCACGACGACGCGCGTCCCCTCGCTGGTCGGCGGGCGCGACGAGCGGGGCGGGGTCCGCGCCGCGCTGGACCCCGAGCTGCAC
>JAEWOA010000203.1 GCA_023461115.1 Actinomycetes bacterium | reverse complement strand
GCTCCGGGCCGTGCTCGGCGGGCGGCGCTCGGCAGGCTGCGGAGAGGTCCGTGGCGGCGCTTCAACGCCCGCGGCCAGGGGCGCGACCGGCGCCGAACCGTGGCCGCGCTCGAGGCGGTCGAGCCTGGCGGACAGGCCCGCGCGCTCGTCGTCGGCTGCGGGCAGCAGCAGCCGGGCCATGAGGAGCTCGAGGTGGAGGCGGGGTGAGGTGGCGCCGGCCATCTCGGTCAGCGCGGCGTTCGCGAGGTCCGCGGACCGCGACAGCTCCGCCGGGCCGAGGTGCCGGGCCTGGGACTGCATGGCCTCCAGCTGGTCCGCGGGGAGCCCACGCAGCGCGGCGCCCGCGGCCTCACCGGAGGCGGCGATGACGATCAAGTCCCGCAGCCGCTCCAACAGGTCCTCGACGAACCGGCGCGGCTCGTGCCCGGTCGCGATCACGCGCTCGACCACCCGGAACGCAGTCGCCCCGTCCCGTGCGGCGATCGCGCCCACGAGGTCGTCGAGCAGCGCGGCCTGCGTGTACCCCAGGAGCGCGGCGGCCGACTCGTACTCCAGCCCCTCGTCGCCCGAGCCCGCGATCAGCTGGTCCAGCACGGACAGGGTGTCGCGCGCGGACCCCCCGCCCGCGCGCACGACGAGCGGCAGCACGCCACCGCCGACCCGCACGCCCTCGGCCGCGCACAGCTCGTCCAGGTAGGGCAGCAGCACGTCCGGCGGGATGAGGCGGAAGGGGTAGTGGTGCGTGCGGGACCGGATGGTGCCGATCACCTTGTCCGGCTCGGTGGTCGCGAAGATGAACTTCACGTGCGGCGGCGGCTCCTCGACGATCTTGAGGAGCGCGTTGAACCCCTGGTTCGAGACCATGTGGGCCTCGTCGAGGATGAAGATCTTGTAGCGGTCGCGCGCGGGCGCGAAGGTGGCGCGTTCCCGCAGCTCACGCGCGTCGTCCACGCCACCGTGGCTCGCCGCGTCGATCTCGACGACGTCCAGCGAGCCAGGCCCGCCGCGCGCCAGCTCGACGCACGACTCGCACACGCCGCACGGGGTGTCGGTCGGCTCTGCCTCGGTGTTCTGCGCGCAGTTGAGGATGCGCGCGAGGATGCGCGCGCTCGTCGTCTTCCCGCAGCCGCGCGGGCCCGAGAACAGGTACGCGTGGTTGGTCTGGCCCGTGCGCAGCGCCTGGCGCAGCGGGGCGGTGACATGGTCCTGCCCGATCACCTCGGCGAAGTTCTCCGGCCGGTAGCGGCGGTACAGGGCTGTCGTCACGCCACGAACCCTAGACGGCCCCACCCACACGCGACGAGCGCCGTCCCCAGCCCCGCCGGCGCGAGCGGCGGCGGTCTGGCCGGGCGGGCGGGAGGCGGGGCGGCGGGCGGGCTGGGAGGATCAGCCCAAGCAGGCTCCAGGAGGCACAGGTGCGAGTCGAGGCCACCACCGATCCCGGAATGCTCACCGCCGTCTACGACGAGGTGCTGACGCCGTCGTTCCCCGCCGACGAGCTCCCCCCGCTTCGCGCGCTCCTCGACGACCTCGCCGCCGGCGAGCTGCACATGGTCGTCGCCACGCACGACGGCGTGCTCTGGGGCGCCGCGCTCGCGCAGTCGTCGACCTCGGGCATCGCGCTGCTGACGCACCTGGCGGTCTCGGAACGCGGCCGCGGGCGCGGGATCGGCGGGCGCCTGCTGCACACGGCGCTCGACGACTGGCAGCGGCAGTTGAACCCGTGGCTCGTGCTGGCCGAGGTCGAGGACCCCGCACGCCACGAAGGCTCGGCCGCGCACGGGGACCCGACCGCCCGTCTGCGGTTCTACCGGAGGATGGGCGCACGAATCCTCCCGCTGCCGCATGTCCAGCCCGCGCTGCGGCCGGGCGGCGAGCGCGTCCGGGGACTCCTGCTGCTGGCGCTGCGCGCGTCGGGCGACCGGCTGGCCGGCGTGGAGTCCGACGGGACGTGGCTCGTGCCCGCGGAGCCGCTGCGCGCGTTCCTCGAGCAGTACTTCACCGAGGCGGAGGGCCGCCCGCCCGACGACGACGAGTGGCGGGGCCTGGCCGACGCGCTCGCGGACCCGGTGCTGCGCGTGAGCCCCTCGTCGCACCCCCGCGCGGAGGCTGACGCAGAAAAGTAAGGACCCCCCGCACACCCGCCAGAGCTCACCTGCCCTTGCTGCCTTCCGGCCCTGGGGGAGTTCAGCGAGATGACGCCGCACGAGGGGTCTGCGGGCAAGCCTAACCGACGAGCGGGGCACGCCCGACAACCGCTCCGGCCCTCGGCAGCCGGTTGCGGCATCGGGCGGAGCGGCCAGACTGCGACTGTGAGCACAGACGGGGCGCCCGGGCAGCCGGCCGACACGAGCGACGACTACGACCTCGCCGTCATCGGCTCCGGGCCGGGCGGCCAGAAGGCGGCGATCGCGGCGGCGAAGCTGGGCAAGCGCGTCGCGATCATCGAGCGCAAGCACATGATGGGCGGCGTCTCGGTGAACACCGGGACCATCCCGTCCAAGACGCTGCGCGAGGCCGTCATGTACCTGACGGGCATGGCGCAGCGCGAGGTGTACGGCGCGAGCTACCGCGTGAAGAGCGACATCACGATCGACGACCTGTTCGCGCGCACGCACCACGTGATCGGCCGCGAGACCGAGGTGATCCGCGCCCAGCTGCAGCGCAACCACGTGGAGGTGCACCAGGGCGCCGCGGCGTTCGTCGACCCGCACACCCTCGAGATCACCCAGGACGAGGGCCGCCGGCGGCGGGTCACCGCGCGGTTCGTCGTCGTCGCGACCGGCTCGCGGCCGCACCGCCCGGAGACGGTGGAGTTCGACGACGGCCGCGTCGTCGACTCCGACGGCGTGCTCGCGCTGCGCAAGGTGCCGCAGACGATGGTCGTCGTCGGGGCCGGGATCATCGGCATCGAGTACGCGTCGATGTTCGCGGCACTGGGGACGCGCGTGACCATCGTCGACAAGCGCACCACGATGCTCGAGATGTGCGACCCGGAGGTGGTCGAGTCCCTCAGGTTCCACCTGCGTGACCTGTCGGTGTCGTTCCGGCTGGGCGAGGAGGTCGCGGGCGTCGACTCGCACGTCGAGGGCACCGTGACGCGGCTGGTCTCGGGCAAGAAGATCGCCGCGGACACGGTGATGTACTCGGCCGGGCGGCAGGGCCAGACCGCGCACCTTCGCCTGGAGGCGGCCGGGCTGGCGGCGGACTCGCGTGGGCGCCTGCCCGTCGACGACGAGTACCGCACCGCGGTGCCGCACATCTTCGCGGTCGGCGACGTGATCGGGTTCCCCGCGCTCGCCGCGACGTCGATGGACCAGGGCCGCCTGGCCGCGTACCACGCGTTCGGCGAGCCCGCGCACGACCTGTCCGCGCTGCAGCCCATCGGGATCTACACGATCCCCGAGATCTCCTACTGCGGCCGCACCGAGGACGAGCTCACGCACGACTCGGTGCCGTACGAGGTGGGGGTGGCGCGGTACCGCGAGCTCGCGCGTGGGCAGATCGTCGGGGACTCCTACGGCATGCTCAAGCTCCTGGTGCACACCGAGACGCGCGCGCTGCTGGGCGTGCACATCTTCGGGACCGCGGCCACGGACCTGGTGCACATCGGGCAGGCGATCATGGCGACCGGCGGGACCGTGGACTACCTCGTCGACACGGTCATCAACTACCCGACGCTGTCCGAGGCGTACAAGGTGGCGGCCCTCGACGCCACGAACAAGATCCGCGCGGTCGCCCGGTTCAGCGGCGACTAGCTCACTGGTCGTAGAGGTCGACGAGCGGCGTGCCCGCATGGTCGACGTACAGGTCCGCGACAGCGCCCATCTTCACGCCGTCGTCGTACACCGCCAGACCCGTGCAGCTCATGACGAAGACGTCGTCGTCGCCTTCGTCGGGAAGGCCCGCGATCGGGCGCGCGTCGTCGAGGAGGATGCTGTCCAGGCTGACGAGGTTGATGTCGCCGCCCGAGCCGTACGCGTCGACCGCGAACCGCTCGACGTCGTCGCACGTGTACGACGAGACGATGCTCAGCTCCGCTCGCTCCCGCTGGGCCAGGAACACGGGCACCGCGACGGCCGCCAGGACGCCGGCCGCCACCACCCCGAGCACGACGACGGCGACGACCACGATCGCGAGCACACCACCGCTCAGCTTCTTCTTCGGCGGCAGTGCCGGCGCAGCGTGCCCGGTCCACTGCTCGCCGTCGAACCACCGGACGAGGCGCGGGTCGTGCGGGTCGGGGTACCAGCCTGGGGAGGTCACGCAGCGAGTATCGGCACGCGGCGCGCGCGAGGCGAGGGACCAGCGGCCACCTGTTCGTCGGCGCTTCAGCGGGCCCGGCGCCGGGTGCCACGCGAGCCCGCCAGGCCGGCCGCGACGAGCAGCACGGCGATGCCCGCGAGCGCGCCGACCGTGGCGCCGGTGCTGGCGAGCGCGGCGCGGGGATCGGGCGCGGCCAGCACCTCGGACGTCCACCCGTCCTCGGGGTGGGCGGGCACGACGACCGGGACGGCCGGTTCCGGGCCGAAGGGCGAGGGGGTCGGCTCCTCGGCGCGCTCGACGATCACGGCGCCCTGGGTGTCGTTGTCGGTGGGGCTGGCGTCGGTGTCGGTCGCGATCGTCGGGACGACCAGCGCGTTGAGGTGCTCGACGATCACGTCCGGGTACCCGTCCGCGTCGAGGTCCGTCGCGTCCGCCTCGTCGAGCGGGGCGATGTACGCGACGTTGCGGAGCACGCGCGTCTGCTCGCCCGGCGCCAACGGGTCGTCGACGACGCGGGCCGTCACCGTGAGCACGGGTCCGTCCGCGCCGACCGGCAGGGCGTGCGCCGCGGTGGCGGTCGCGCCGTCGACCACGTACTCGCCCGCGTCCGCGTGCAGCCCGACGAGCGTGAGCCCGGCCGGGAGCAGCTGCGTCACGGACCAGCCCGCGGGGGCCGGCGTCAGGCCGTCGTTGTGCGGTGTGAGCGTCCACGTGACGGTGTCCCCCGCGCGCGCGGGGCTCGGGCTCGCCGCACCCTCCACCAGCGACAGCTCGACGCAGTTGCGCGGGAACAGCACCTGGCCGTCCCGGGCCTGGCGGATCAGGGCGCCGCCGCCGTCGTAGCTGGTCTCGGCGCCCGTCACGACTGTCGGGCGGCACACCGAGCCCCAGTCGTTCGGGGTGGCGTGGTCGCGCGCGTCGACCGCGACGCCGCCCTGGCCGCCCGCGCGCGGGCCCGTGGTGATGGCGGTCGAGCCGGCCGGGAACGAGTTGCCGGAGACGAGCACCGAGTCGTCGGCGGGGAGCGACGTGTGCGCCGCGAGCGCGTCGCCGACGTTCACGAACACGCCCGCCCCCGTGAACGTGTTGCGCGCGACCGTGACGTCGGACGAGAAGTAGTTCCCCGGGTCGTCGAGGTTCGCGTAGGTGTAGTGGCCGACGGTGACGGCCGCCATCGAGCCGGAGTGCTCGACGACGTTGTCCAGCACCCGCACCTCGTGGGCCGGGAACAGCCCGAGCACGTAGCCGCCGGTGCCCGTGACGGTGTTGCGCGCGAACGTGAACCCCGTCAGGCCCATCGCCAGGTAGATGCCGTTGGCGTTGTCGGTGAACTCGTTGTCCGTCCACTCGATGTCCCGCGAGATGCCGCGCTCGTTGTGCGCGTCCTGCGACGGGCCGGGGTTGATGGTGAGGTTCGCGATCGCGACGTTGTCGTGGAACGACGACCCGGTGAGCGTGTAGTCCGCGACGAGCTCGGCGTAGGTGCCGTACCAGGTGGCGCCGGAGACCTCGACGTCGGTGGCGGTGACGCCCTTCGTCGTGTCCCAGTACAGCCCTGTGGAGCCGCCCCGCACGCTCACGTCGGTGAGTGTCACGTCCGTGGTGAAGTACGTCCGCACCCCGTGCGTGCCGTTCTGGCCGCTCGTGCGCTGCGAGCCGGTGATCGCCACCCGCTCGACCACGAGTCCGTCGAGGTCCCGGCCGTACACGCCAGAGCCCTTGCCCTCCGCCAGCACGATCGTCAGGTCGGTGAACGCCACGTCGCTGTAGTTCCACGCCCCGACGCCGTTGGCGACCCCGGTGAACGTGGACCGCGTGACCGAGAAGCCCTCGCGGAACGCCCCGCCGTCGGTGACGCCGGACATCGAGACGCCGTAGCCGTACGCGCCCGTGACCGTCAGGCCGTCGATCGCGATGCGGTCGGCCTTCCCTGCGGCGACCAGCACGGCCTTGGACGTTCCTGCCGGGGTGGCGCCAGCGGCGTCCACGGTGACGTCCGTGAGCACCGAGTCGGACGCGGAGCCCAGGTTCACGGCGACAGCCGTGGCGCGCGTGACCGTCAGCCTCGTGGCCGTCAGGCCCGTGCCGGACGCCGCGGTCGTCGTGAAGCCGTTCGCGAACCCCGCGATGGCCACGTCCGTCAGCGTCACGCCGGTCGCCGACCCGCTGATGCCGATGCTGTTGGCGACGGCGCCCTCGACGGACACGGTCGTGCGGGTGATCCGCGCGCCCTCGGTCGCCGCGAGCGCGACGCCGAAGGCCGCGCCGCTGACCGACGAGCCGGACATCCGCAGGCCAACGCCGCCGGTGGCGAGCGACTTCACGCCGTAGCCGAACCCGGACAGGGCCACGGTGTCGAACTCGGCTCCCGTGGTCGACGCGAGATCGACGGCCGCGCTGTTGACGCTGGTCTGGCCGGGGCCCGTGACGGTCACGTGGTCGAACGTGGCGCCCTCGGAGGCGCCCGTCTGGAAGCCATACGTCTTGGCGGCGACGACGACGCCACTGAACCTCGGCCCGACGGCCGCGGGGTCCGTGCCGTACATGTAGAAGCCGACCGTCACGCCCGTGAACGACGAGTCCTCGACGACCACGCCGCTCGCGCCGACGCGCGCGGAGATTCCGTAGCCGCCGTCGCGGTTCGGCGCGTCGAAGTCGACGCCGGTCAGCGCCGCGCCTGTGCTGCCGTTGAGGTTGAACGCCGTGGTGCCCACGCCGGCCGCGGTGATGGTCGTGCCGCTCACGGTGGGCGTCGTTGCGCCCGTGGCGTTGACGCCGGTCGTCATGACCGAGAGCGTCGTGTCCGCCACCTGCGCGGCGACGCTCGTCGAGAGATTGAGTCCCGTGACGGCGCCCGCAAGGGTGACGTCCGTGAGTCGCGCGCGGGTCGAGCCCGTCGCGTTCACGCCTGTCGAGCTCGCGCCCGTGATCGTGACGTCCAGGCCGCCGACCGTCGCGTCCGTCGAGTTGGTCAGCAGCACGCCGTTGACGCCGGCCGTCACGGTCGTGTCCGTGATCCGCGCGCTCGTCGAGCCGGTCGCGTTCACGCCCGTCGCCGCGACCGCGAGCTCGGCGCCGACGATCGTCGTGCGCATGGTGTTCGCCACGCCGACGCCCACGGTGCCGGTGACGGTCCCGTTGTTGACGATCCGCAGGCCGGTGAGCGTCACGTCGGTCTGGTTCGCGGCCACCGTGACGACGACCTTGGAGTTCGCGGCGGTTCCACGCAGCGTCACGTTCTCGCCCTGCGTGAAGTGCGTTCCGGTGCCCGAGATCGTCCACAGCGCGGTGACCTGCGTGGACGTCTGGGCGACGAGCGTCACGGAGCGCTTGACGCTCAACGCCTTCGTGAATCCGAGCTCGCCGTCGACGACATGCACGAACCGGCCCGCCGGCGCCGCGGTGTCGAGCGCCGCCTGCAGCGTGACGAGCTGCGTGGGCAGGGCGGGCTCGACCGCGGTTGCGTCGTCGTCGACCCACGCGATCTTCGCCGCGTCGGCCGCAGGGTTGACGACCGGGGCCGGCGCGCCGAGCAGCCGCACCGCCGCCGCCTGC